>CALAYY010000151.1 GCA_937895465.1 uncultured Clostridia bacterium
AGAAAGAGGTTCAATAGGAGCTTGTAAACTAGAACAGGCTTTTGGAAAAGATTTTTTTGACAAAAACGGTGAGCTTATAAGACGCAAACTGTCAAAGTATGTATTTGGTAATCTCAAAAGAGTTCAGCTTCTCAATTCAATTACTCATCCCCTAATTAGGCAAGAAATTCACACACTGATAGGAAAATTAGAAGACTGCAAGGCGGTTTTTATTATTATACCGCTATTAATAGAAAGCGGTATGAAGGATATGTTTGACCGTGTTTGGGTTATAACGGCTGATCAAGAGATACGCATAAAAAGAATGATCGAGCGTGATAATATTAGCATACAACAGGCATATAATATTTTGAGTCATCAGGTAAGCGATGAGGTGCGGCTCAAAATTGCTGACCTTGTGATACATAATAATGGCAGCGAGCAGGAATTTATCGAAAAAATAAAAACCGAGTATCGCAAATTAATCCATGAATTGAGTACGGTTTGAAAAAAAACAATGCAATACGGACTTATGCTATAATCTTTTTGACGGCGGTTACATTAACGCTTTTTGCCGCCAATTTTTATATAGTTTTTTCTTATCCAATAAAATATAAGGATATAATTGCAAAATATTCTCAAAGTTTTGATGTAGATAGGACTATGGTTTATTCGATTATAAGAGCTGAAAGCACCTTCAACCCAAAAGCCAGAAGTCAGTCAGGGGCAATGGGGCTTATGCAGTTAATGCCGTCAACTGCTAGTATGCTCGCTCTTGACTTGGAAATGGATAATTTCACTTCAGATATGCTGTATGACCCTGAAATTAATATAAAATTAGGTATAAGCTATTATGTCAGACTGTTAAAAAAATTTCAAAATTCAGATACCGCGCTTGCGGCATATAACGCAGGCGAAGGCAATGTGTCTGCTTGGCTCAACAATCAAGAGTATTCAAGCGACGGCAAAACACTCAAAAAGATTCCATATATAGAAACACATAACTACATCAATAAAATCAAAAGAAATTACAGAGTGTATAATAACAGACTAAAATAAGTTCTTTTTAATTGACTTTAGCATGTATTCCCAATACAATTTAGTTTATGGAGAATGTTAATACTCAGGCAATAACCAAAAAACCAATAGAGTTATTTCGCCTTTTTCTTTATATAGGACTTGGGATAATTGTGTTTTATTATCTTCCGTATATAGCGGCGGGGGAAAATGCACATATACTTATTTTTGATAATTTAGATTCCGAAATATTGTTTTATAAACTTTCTGCCAAATATCTTTTTAATTTTAACGGCGTTATCCCTGAGGTTATGAACGGGCTTCCCATAGGCTCTGTCAATGTCTTTTCGCCTATTCAAACACTTGTATATATGATACTGCCGACATACTGGGCATATATGTTTAATGATTTTTGGGTAAAAATCATAGGGTTTTTGGGGCTGTATTTTTTATCAAACCGTATCTTAAATAATAAGTTTTGCTTTATAAGCTTTTTGACTTCGACAATCTTTGCCTTATTGCCTGTTTATTCAGTCTACGGCTTATCCATATATGGTCAGCCAATATTAATACTAGCCGTCTGGAATCTATATAAAAAAGAAAACAAACTAATATCTTATCTTCTTATAGCTTTGTTTGGGGTTTCGTCCTCATTAATTTTGACAGGGTATTATCTGCTTGCCTTTTTCGGACTGTTTTGTTTGGTTGTAACAATAAAAAAAGGCTTGAAAAACACATATCATCTTTGGCTTGGGCTTATAACGTTGACCTTAATATTTTTATTGACCAATAGCAAGATGATTTATATGACGCTGTTTGACGGCTATGTGTCTATGCGTACCGAACGCATAGAACGTTCACTTGTCTTTATGAACAGACTGACCAGCACGGACTTTTTTTCAGAAGTGTTTGTTATGTTTTTTTCGGGACAAGTTCACGCAGTAAGCGGACATATATACAGCTATTTTGCACTTTTGCCAATGATTGTGTTTGCCGTTATCAAAAATAAGAATAATCAACTAAATGACGCTGACAAAAAATACATCAAAATTGTAATAGCACTTATTATATATAATTTTGCATGTGCACTAATCAACGGACTTTATTACACTAAACCTGTTAACTACATTATTGAGCGTTTAGGTCCTTTGAGAGGTTTTCAATTTCACCGTATGTTTTTAAGCTATGCAATAACATGGGCAGTAATTTTTTCAATAAGCTTAAGTTTACTTAAAAAATGGGGAGTGTTTGAAAAAATTATCGAAGCAGCAACCCAACTAAAAAAGCCTGTGCGTATTATTGTAAGCACGGTTTTGTGTATGGTAATTTCTTTTTCTGTTTTGGGTGTATATGAAGGCATTACACATGATGTCGGATATTATGAAACAATAGGCAGGGTTTTTTATCCAAACGAGATACAGGAAAACAATCCCACTTTTAAGCAATATGTCGGCAAAGATGTGTTTGATTCTATAAAAAACCATATAGGCAAGGATGTCAAGGACTACAAAGTAGTAAGTTTGGGGATATATCCGGCTGCAGCCAGTATGAACGGCTTTTATACATTGGATGGCTTTTTCCAAAACTATCCCTTAGAATATAAGCACGATTTTAGAAAGATAATTGCAGGCGAATTAGAAAAAAGTGAGCATCTAAGAGAATATTTTGACTATTGGGGCAACAAGTGCTATATACTTACTTCAGAGTTTCCTAAAGAATATAAGATTTCAAAAAACGCCGATATTACTATTCAAAACCTAGAAATTGATACAGCACAGTTAAAAGCAATGGGAGGAGATTATATTTTCTCAGCATTGCCTATTAACAACTTTGAAGAGCTTAGTTTAACTTTTGAGGGCAATTTTGATACTCCCACAAGTTTTTGGAGGATATATCTATATAAAGTCAGTTAATGCCTTGATAAAAAAGATATATCATATATAATGGTATATAAAGAAATAAATTACAGGTGAAAAACATTGAATAAGATAAAAGAACTGATTAACAACTTTGAAAAGGCACATCCAAGGCTTTGGGAGATTTTTAAATTTTTGGTAGTAGGCGGTTTTGCCACACTTATTGATATGATTATTATGGCGGTTGTCATTTATTTTGTCAATATGAAGGTCTTCTCGTATAACTTTTTTAATGTAATTTTAGAAAGTTCTAAGCGAAAAAATGAGATTTTGGCTTATTCATCCGTATTAGGAACGGGGCTTGGCTTTTTGTTAGGGCTTGTCTTTAACTATATAATGAGCGTCAAAGTTGTCTTTGCACATAAAGAATATGCCAAGACATTTAACGGTGCAGTGCTGTTTGTTGTTTTGTCTGTTATCGGCTTTTTTATTCATCTGGGCGGAATGTGGCTGTTTTTTGAAAAGCTAAGAATAGATTACTGGATTGTAAAAATAGTTATAACAATTTTTGTGCTGGTGTTTAATTATATAACCCGAAAATTCTTTATATTTAGAGCGGATAAAGCTAATCTAAATTCACCAAACCCCAATAATATAGATAAGGGTTAGCAATATGCAAGAAGAAAGAATTATGCAATCTTCTTACATAAGACCTGCAATCAATTCATTATATAAAAATTATATCTTTTGGGGAATAGTATTAATTTTTATTTATATGCTGCCCAATATTATTTTAGGGCAGAACAGCTATCTGTTTTTGTTTGATAATTGGGACAGCGAGATTTTGTTTTATAATCTCAACGCCAAATATTTTTTTGATTATAACGGCAAAATGCCCGAAATAATGAACGGGCTTGCAACAGGTTCTGTCAATGTCTTTTCGCCTATTCAAACACTTGTATATATGATATTGCCATCGTATTGGGCATATATCTTTAATGATTTTTGGGTGCGTATAATTAGTTTTTTGGGTACTTTTTTATTAATAAGAAAAATGCTAGGCAAAGACTATGCTTGGATTGGGTTTTTGGCAGGCGTGATCTTGTCATATCTGCCTATTTTTACAGTTTACGGAACATCAATCAATGGACAGCCAATGCTGGCTTATGCTGTCTGGAATCTGGCACAAAACCGCAAAAAAATATTTTCCTATACTTATGCTGTCTTTTTTGGCTTATCGTCATCTGTTGTTTTGACTGGGTATTATCTTCTGCCTTTTATGTTGATTTTTGCAATCATCATGACTGTCAAAAAGGGCTTTAGAGCATCAATTCATATCTATATAGCTATTGCAATTATCTCTTTTTGCTATCTTTTGACTAGCTTCAAAATGATTTATAACCTTGTGTTTTTGGATTTTGAAACTATGCGGTCTGAAAGAGTGACTAATTCAATCAACATAAGCGAGTTTTTCAGGGTGTTTTTTGGCGGACATATGCATGCAATTTCTGTGCAAGTTTACGCATTTATTGTACTTGTACCTGTAATTATTATAATGTTTTTCAAAATAAAAGCAGGTACTTTAGATAAAAACGACAATAAATATCTCAATATTATATGGGCATTATTGGGCTATAATATTGTTGCGGCAATTTTAAACAGCTTTTATGTTGAATTTATATTCAAATTTGAATATCGAAGATTATTTTTTAGCTGTCCTGTTACATGGAATATAATCTTTGCTTTGAGTTTGTTTTTACTTGTTCGCTGGCAGGTGTTTTCAAAAATCAATTTTTTTGATAAGCTAAAAAAGCCTGTAGTTTGCCTATTGACTGTGTTAATAGCTTTTGTAAGTGCTTTTTCAATTACATCTATTTATGAGAGCTTGCCTTTGGGCTTTAATTATGTGTATTTCCAAAATGTTAAGCGTATCTTTTACCGTCCCACTATCAATGAAGATTATATTACTTACAATCAATATATGGACACAAAGTTATTTGACCAAATAAAGCAGCATATAGGCAAGGACGAGTCTGAATATAAGGTTGTAAGTGTGGCAATGTACCCTGCAATTGCAAGCATGAACGGTTTTTATACCTTGGATGGATATTTTCAGATGTATGAACTAAGCTATAAGCATGAATTTAGAGAAATAATTGCGGCAGAGTTAGAAAAAGATGAGGGTTTAAAGAGATATTATGACAAATGGGGCAATAAGTGCTTTATTTTCAGTGCAGAACTAGGCAAAAACTACTTTTTTTCTAAAGACAGCGGCAAAACATTAAAAAGTTTAGAAATCAATACTCAAAAGCTCAAAGAAATGGGCGGCGAATATGTTTTGAGTGCATTGGAAATACAAAATCATAATGAAATAGGACTTCAATTTGAAGGTGTGTTTACAACACCGCAAAGTTTTTTTGAGATATATCTATATAAGGTTAAATAAAGGAGAATAAAAATGTCTGTTAAGTATTCTATAATTATACCCGTTTACAACGAAGAAAAGGTTTTGGATAAGTGCTATGAAGAAGTCAAAAAGACGGCAGAGAAATTTGATGACAAGTACGAGATAGTTTTTGTCAATGACGGAAGCGTGGACAAGTCTTTGGATATGCTAAAGGATATTGCTAAGTCAGACAAGACAGTTAAGGTAGTATCATTCAGCCGTAATTTTGGACATCAACCGGCGGTAAGTGCAGGGATGAAAGAGGCAGTAGGTGAAGCACTAATAATTTTGGATGCCGATTTACAGGACCCGCCCGAAGTAGTGCATGAAATGATAAAAAAATGGAAGGAAGGCTATGATATTGTTTATGGTAAGCGTTCCAAAAGAGCAGGCGAAAAGCCGTTAAAAAAGTTTACAGCATTTTTGTATTATAGATTTTTGGCACGTATTACTGGGCTTAATATCCCCAAAGATACAGGAGATTTCAGGCTGATTTCAAGAAAAGCCGCGGATGCCATTATTAATATGCCCGAAAAAAACAGGTACTTAAGAGGTATGAATACTTGGGTAGGATTTAAGCAAATTGAAGTCTTATACGATCGAAGTGCAAGAGCAGCAGGCGAAACCAAATACACCATGAAAAAAATGGTCAAGCTTGCAAGCGACGGTATTATAAGCAACACCAATTTTCCGCTTTCTTTTATTATGAGTTTGGGAATATTTTTTGGTGTAATGTCCTTCTTGGGATATGTCGCTGTACTTACTTTACAACTGCTTGGGATAATTGCCAATCCTATTTATTGGATGTTTCCGTCATTGGGATTGTGTCTTGGTATTGTATTAATGGCACTTGGCATAATAGGAATATATTTGGGCAGAGTGTATGACGAAGTAAAAGACCGCCCTATTTATATTATCAGCGAAAAAATTAATTTTGAATAAAACTTAATAGGAAGCCTTCTTTATGTAAGAAGGCTTTGCTTTTTAAATGCTTTATCAACTTTCATAAAGAATATTATTTTCTAATAACTGCATTTCTTGCAGTCATAAAAAGCACACTAAAAATAATATATTTTATAGCGGCATCAAATCATTGGTTATAATTGTATAATTGGCTTATAATTGTATTGACTGTAATTATATAACAATGGTATAATTATTAAACTAAATTTAATAAATAGGTGAAAAAAATTATGACTTTAATGGAAAACGAAATTTTTCAGCAACCCGATGTTTTAAAAGATTGTCTTGACTTTAATAAGCAGACTATAATAGAGCTTGTTAAAGCACTAAAGAAAAAGAAAATAAACAATGTTGTTGTTGCAGCACGTGGCAGCAGTGACAACGCATCCAACTATTTCAAATATTGTTTTGAAAGCCTGGCAGGCTTGCCTGTTTCGCTTGCGGCACCCAGTATCAACACTTTGTATAACGGCAGCCTTAACCTTAGCAACAGTATGGTTATAGGCGTTTCTCAAAGCGGTGCGGCAGAAGATGTTATGGCTGTACTTAACAACGGAAAAGCTACAGGTGCTGTTACTGTATGTATAACCAATAACTTAGAATCCAAAATGGCTAAGCTTGCTGATTTTCATCTTTATTGCAACGCAAAAGAAGAAAAAAGTGTAGCAGCTACTAAGACTTTTACAGCCCAGATGTATCTTATGGCTAATTTGGCGGCATATTATGCAGACAACAACGAGGTTAAGGCAGAATTAGAAAGCGTACCTCAAAATCTGATTAAGGTGCTCGGATTAAAAGACCAGATTGCAGTTTTGAGCCAAAAATATAAGGATATGAAATCTTTGGTGGTTTTGGCACGTGGCACTAACTATGCCATTGCTCAAGAAACCGCATTAAAAGTTCAGGAAACCACATACATCAATGCCCGTCCATATGCGGCAAGTGATTTTCACCACGGACCTTTTGCAATTGTTGACGAGAACTCTACCTTAATGCTTATAGCACCCAAAGGTGTGAGCCAAAAAGATATGGTTGAAATGAAAGACAAACTCTTAGGAGTTAATGCCAAGGTTATTGTTATGACCAATGACCAAGATATTGCAAAAAACGCTACAGATACAATGCTTTTACCAGTTGAAGGCTCTGACTATGTAACACCTTTTTATAATGTTGTTGCTTCTCAGCTTTGGGCATGCTTTATGAGTTTAGCCCGCGGACTTAACCCTGATGCTCCCAGAGGACTCAAAAAGGTTACCATAACAAAATAATATTAGGATTAACAAATGAATAAAAACCAAGAAATATATAAGCCTAATAAGCGTGAAAATGCTAAGATAACAAGGCTGTGTATAGCCGCACATCAAGACGATGTAGAGCTTTTGGCATACAGTCCGATTTTGGACTGCTACAATAACCCTGATCAAGCTTTTGTAGCTGTGGTTACTGCTGACGGGGCAGGCAGCGCAAGAACTGGAATTTATAAGGATTATACAGACGAACAGATGGCTCAAGTCCGTATAAAAGAACAAAAGCAGGCGGCAGATGTCGGACAGTATTTGGAGCTTCATCTATTAAAATATCCAAGTAGTAAAATCAAAGACCCCAAAGATACAGATATTGTCAATGACTATATCAAGATTTTGAAAGACACTCAACCGGAAATTGTTTATACGCATAACCTTGCAGACAAGCATCCTACGCACTTAGGTGTAGTTACTAAGGTTATTAAGGCTATAAGAAGTTTGGATAAAAATATCCGTCCCAAGACGCTGTACGGCGTAGAAGTATGGAGAGATCTGGATTGGCTGGATGATAAAACCAAGGTTTTACTTGGCTGTGATACTCATCCCAATCTGGAAAGAGCGTTATTAGGTGTATTTGATTCGCAGATTGCAGGCGGCAAAAGGTATGATTTGGCGGCGGAAGGCAGAAGGCTTGCCAATGCAACTTTTTTTGAGAGCCACAGCGTTGACCAATACACCAAACTAAACTATGCAGTTGATTTAACACCGCTTATTAAAGACGATAACCTTGATATAACTGATTATATTTTGAGTTTTATTGACCAATTCAAAAACAATGTTAAGTCAGCATTAAAAAATGTTTTATAGGTTTTAGTATGAGTTTTATTATAGACAAAAACTTTACGCCTCTTTGCGAAGTTTACAGTCAGTTCAAAAAAGATGCAATAACCCAAGGCGGAGAGCCTTTTGCTATATGCATTGAACGAAACGGCGGATGCAAACATACTTACAAGATGTCCGTTTTAAAAGGCGAGCAATATTTTAACCGCAATCTGATAGTAGTTGAGCGTATTATCAAGTGTCTTCTATGGATTTATGGCGGATACAAAGTCATTTTGGGCGGTAATTTTGAGCTTGCTCAAGCAGTCAAAGCAATTTATTCCCAAGACGGGAAAAGGAGCTTTGACTTTTTCTTTATGTCCAAAATATATCAAAAACCCTTTGAAGTAGTTATTACAGATTACGACCAAGTGCCAGATAGTTATGAAGCTAAAGTTACGCTCAACAACACCCAAAAGGGCAACCGCATAGGGCTGGATATCGGCGGCAGCTTTTTGAAAAGCGCGGCAGTTATTGACGGTGAAGTGGTTTCTAATCACGAGACACCTTGGCAGCCCAAGGTCAAAACTGATCCAAAATATCATTATGAGTTTTTGAAAAAAGTAATTATGACCGAAATGCAGGCATTGCCCCAAACACATTCTTTGGGTGTCAGTACAGCAGGCGTGGTTATAGAAAATCAGTTTAGAGTTGCTTCTATATTTATAAATATTAGTGACGAGGATTTTTCAAAATATATAAAAAACATCTTTATTGATATATGTCAAGAACTCAAAATTCCAAGACTGCAAGTGGCTAATGACGGAGATGTCGCCGCACTTACGGGTGCTATGGCAAAAAATCATGGCAAAATGTTGGCAATCAGCATGGGGACAAGCGAGGCAGGCGGATATATTGACTCTGATTTTGGACTTGCAGGCTGGCTCAATGAGCTTGCTTTTGTGCCTATAGACTTATATGAAGGTGCAGAAAAAGACGAATGGAGTGGCGATATTGGCTGCGGTGTAAAATATCTGTCCCAAGACGGCATGATCAAGCTTGCCAAAATGTCAGGGATTGAGTTAGACAGCTTTAAGACGCCGACAGACAAATTAACTTATCTTCAAGAGCTTTTGGACTGTAAAGACCCAAGAGTATATAATGTTTTAAAAGACTTAGGTGCATATCTAGCTTATGCCTTAAAGACATATTCAGAATTTTATCATATTGACAGTGTTATTTTGGCAGGCGGAGTGACAAGCGGAGAAAGAGGAGAGGTAATAATAAGCCGTTGCAAAGAGGTTTTAAAAACTCAATTTCCTGAACTAAAAATCGATGTATTTTTCTTAGACGGAAAATTACGGCGCATAGGAAATTCGATAACCGCGGCTTTCTTGTAGTAAAATGCATAAATATAACGGAAAAAATCAAAGCCACATAAGAGAAATCAATCAAAATCTTGTTCTCGAACTATTGAAATCAAAACCGCTGTCTTGTAAGGAAATGGCAGATATTGTGCATCTTTCTAATACTGCTTTGGCAAAAATCACGCAAGAACTAAAAGCATATAATATACTCAAAATCTCCAAACCTCCCCAAAAAAACGATATAGGACGAAGACCTATAAGGCTGGAGTTAAACGACGGACTGGGATATATAGCTGTAATCAATCTGGACAAGTCTTTTGTAAGACTGTTTGATTTTGCAGGCAATATCAAATATGAGTTAACCTTGCCTTATGTTTTGGTTTATGATGCTGAGCAGCTTAACAATTGCCTTAAGCTAATAAAGGTCTTTTTAAAGCAAAACCAAATCAATACGCTACTGGCGGTTACAGTGATAACCTCAGGCAGAACCAAGCCTGACGGCTCTTTTATTTATGCGCTTAGGTACAAAAATCCCCAACAAATTAACCTCAAAAAAATATTTGAAGAAATCTTACAGGCGCCCACTCTTGTAAAAAACGATGTATCTTTGGCATTATTCAGCGAATACCAAAATGCCGAGCCCAAAAGTTCAATATCTGTTATGATGCTGTATATAGACAAGGGCTTAGGATGTGCTTTTACGGTTGGCGGCAAGGTTATTGAAGGGTATAGAGGCTTTGCAGGTGAAGTAGGACTGATAAAAGAAACATCGTCTGGCGACATATTAGATAATATTCTTTCGGTCAGAGGACTGGAAAAGATGTTTTCTTCTATAGGTAAAAACATTAAGATAGATGAGATAACCCAAAGTTTTATCAAAAAAGAAAGCCAAACGGTAAAAATTATAGAGGACTATGCTCAAAAGCTATCTGCATTAATAGTCGATTTGCTTCTTGTTTTGGACTGTCAAAAGGTTTTGATTAACGGCAGTATAAGGTGTCTAAAAGAAGACTTTTTGGATATGCTAAGACAGCAAATTTCGAAAAACAGGTATCTTGACGCTGAGATTTTGTACAGCAAGGAAGAAGACGAGTCCTCATCTAAAGGCGGCTTTTTGCAGGCGCAAGACTTGGTTATTAAAAACATTATTAAAAAATCATAAAAGATTCAATATTTCAAAATCTTATAGGTGTAATGATATATATACAGTAATTACACCTTATATTTTATTATGTAAAAAGCCAAATTAATAAGTATATATTTAATTTGGAGAAAAAGTGAAAAGGCTGTTTTTATTTTTTATTATCTTTTCTTTATCGTTTTTTGGTCTGATGTCTTGTAAAACCAATAATTTTATATCAGAATACGGCAAGCTTATCGATAACCAAAATAAAGACAGTCAAGATTATCTTATTCCCAACACTTTTTCGGCATCTTTAAATGATAAAAGACCGTTTTTATATGACTTTTATGATTCCAAGGGGGAGATAATCAAAAGCTTTAACAGCCTTTATACCGCTATAGATTATGTACTTGACAGCCAAATACTTGATTCATATATACTAAGCAACAAAACTAAGATATTTCAATATACCCAAAAAGAAGATATGTATTTTTATCAAAATATCAATCAGCTTGACGGGGTAATGCCTCAAGACTTATGTTATCTAGATGACTTATTCGATACAGACGGCATTATCGCAATATCCAATCAAAACAAAAGTAATATCTTTCACAGTTTTGAGGTCTTAGGCGGTATTAAAGATAACTTTGAAAAAGCAAGCTTTATTAATATGGTAGACCCAAATCAAGACGCTTTTGTGTTGTATAAAACAGCCTCCAATTACAACAAACAGACATTCACAATAGATTTGTCATCGTGTAAAATTTTTCCCACATACAATCAAAATACATATATTAAGATAGGATTTAAAATTTTTTCCAAAAACGGTGCAGTCAATGATTTTGGCATAATGTGCAACACCTTGAACGGTAATTGGTATTGGTTTTTGGACGGTAAGCTTGACGAAAAAAAATGCGTTTTGCTTTCTAACTGGAATAAGGACGGCTATTTTGCTCCGCAACAAGATGTTACGCTTACAGCAAATATCAATAATGACCAAAACCTTTTTTCTTTGACACTTGGATTTTCATCTGGGCGAATTTATCAGTTTGATGTAAACTTGGAACAAGCAGACAATATGAGTTTTTTTGCAGGGCTTGATATAGATGAGGGGCAGAGCATACCAGACTATATGAACGGCTCAAAAGTACAAAACCTTATAATATCGCAAGCTAAAGGCTATTCTATAAGTTCAGATGAAACGCACGACCTTTTAAATTTTGGAGAGATCAAAAATTTAAAAG
>CALAYY010000152.1 GCA_937895465.1 uncultured Clostridia bacterium
TACTTAGATTTATAATGTCATCTTTAACTTTTCTTAGCTGTTTTTTACTGTAATTTATTAGGCTGATTTTTTTGACAAAAGTTTCGGCACTTAATGGAGAGAAAAATCTTGCTGTTCCTGATGTCGGCAAAACATGATCTGGTCCTGCC
The DNA here is from genome assembly GCA_937895465.1 of uncultured Clostridia bacterium. GTDB lineage: Bacteria > Bacillota > Clostridia > Christensenellales > DUVY01 > DUVY01. The sequence goes on from CALAYY010000152.1 coordinate 150, forward strand.
AAATAATCGCCCAAAGGCTCAGGCGAATTTTCGCCGATAAAGACTGCTCCGGCATTGGATACGAAAGGCAGATATTGCCTGGGGCTGTCAAGCAACAATTCCAAATGCTCTGGTGCTATTTCATTGGATATCATAATTGCCGTCAGAATACTTTCAACAACAAAAATCCTGCCATTATTTTCTATTGATGTGCATGCAATGCTTTCTCTATCCAAATCTTTTAATCTTTCATCAAGTTCTTTTTGAACTTTTTTGGCAAGCTCCATACTATCAGTTAAAAGATAGCTTGCCGCCCTTTCGTCATGCTCGGCTTGAGAAAGCATATCGCAAGCTATATAATCTGCTCTTGCTGACTTATCTGCAATAATCAAAATTTCCGACGGGCCTGCAAGCATATCAATGCCTACTGAGCCGTAAACTTCTTTTTTTGCTAGCGTTACATAAATATTACCTGGTCCTGCTATAACATCAACTTTGGATATTGTTTCCGTTCCATATGCAAGAGCTGCTATACTCTGTGCTCCGCCAACTTTAAATATCCTGTCAACGCCGCATTCGCATGCTGCTACCAAAGTCAAAGGGTTAAGTTTTTTGGCAGGTGTAACCATAACTATCTGTCTTACACCCGCAGCAACAGCAGGTATTGCACACATCAAAACAGATGAAGGATATGCCGCTTTACCGCCAGGCACATATATACCTGCATGTTCTATTGCCCTTATCATCATGCCTCGTCTGTTAAGATATGCGTTTTTTAACACTTTTTTCATCAGATTGTTCTGATAGCTAAAAATATTTTTTATGGCAAGCCGCAATGATTGAAACGTCTTATTATCAATTTCAAGATAGGCTTGCTGAATTTCACTTTCTGTTACTTCTATGTTGGAAGTGTTAATATCAACACCGTCAAATTCTTTGGTGTATTTAAACAAAGCTTCATCGCCATTAAGTCTTACATCTTCAACGATTTTACGGACATTAGCCGCAATCTCGCCGCCTAATGACAGTTCTCTTTTTTTCTTTAATTCACTTAATTCTTGTTTGAAATCGGTTATAATCTTAATCATAATGTCTCCGTTAAGCTTTCCAAAGATTTTAATAACGGACTAATAATATCATATTTTGTCTTGAAACTTACTTTATTGGCTATAAGCCTTGCAGAAATATCTGCAACATCTTCCAAAACTTTGAGTCCGTTGGACTTTAGTGTTGTACCGCTTTCTACAATATCTAATATTACATCACTCAAGTCTGTAATAGGCGCTAATTCTACCGAACCTTTTAATTCAATGATGTCAGGAATTATTTGCTTGCTTGAAAAATACTTTCTAGTAATGTTGGGGTACTTTGTGGCTATCTTTAATGAATGTGTATTATTGAGCTGTTTTGAACTCTTACCTGCAATACATAGTTTGCACTTTCCTATTTTTAGGTCAAGAAGTTCATATATATCCTTGCCTTCTTCCAATATGGTATCCTTTCCTGAAATACCTATATCTGCTGTTCCCCTTTCTACATAAGTAGGCACATCTACTGGCTTAACAAATAAAAACTTATAATCCCCTGTCTTGTCATAAGCGATAAGTTTTCTTTCGTCCAAAACATCAGGCATATCAATACCGCATTTCTGTATCAACTCAAGCACTTTATCAGCCAGCCTGCCTTTTGGCAATGCTATAGTAATTTTATTCATAACTGCCTTCTTTAATCTCTTTATCAGATATTATTAAATATTTTTTTATATTCTTATCACGGCAATATTGAGTCAAATCTTGCTCGCTGTCTACAAAAGCTCGTTCAATACATAATCCGCTTTGACGCAGTTTTTTTATATATTCAAAAGCATGCTTTTCTCCGTTTTCTATAACAATATAAGCATAATCAGACGCTTTTAGAGGCTGTAAGCCGCTTGTCTTTTCAATTGCAGTCATAAGTCTGCTTACACCTATAGAAAACCCTACTGAAGGGTTATTTGCGCCGAAATATGCACTCAAATTATCGTATCTACCGCCTTCAAGTAATGCCGCTCCCACACAATCCGTCATTCCTCTGAAAATAATACCCGAATAATAACTTAAATGCGGTAACATACCAAAATCTATAGAAATATAATCAGAATAACCAAATTGTTCCATCAATTCCAAAATTTCTTTGATGTTTTTAATAGCGTTATCAGATTTTTGATTTTGAGAAATTTTATCAGCAGTTTTTAAAACCTCTTTGCCTCCAAATAAATTGGGAATTAATAAGATATTTTCTTTTGCCTCAGAAGATAAATCCTGTTTTTCTAATAAGTTTTTTATACCTGTAAGGTCTTTGTTATTTATCCTTTCGCGTATTGTTTCTGTTAATCGTTCATCAAAACCATAAAATTCTGCTATCCCCAAAAAATAATCAACTTGGCCGATATCAATTTTAAAGTTTTTCAGACCGCAAGACAACAAGCTTTCAATTGCTAAAATTATAACCTCACAATCTGCCTTACTGCCTTTAGCACCAATCAATTCCAAACCCACTTGAGAAAATTCTCTTGTTCGTGAATTTTGAGTCTGCATATTAGAAAACTCATAAGAATTAAGCACATAAAAAAGCCTGTTGATGTTGTTTTTGAGTTTGGTTGCGGCAATTCTTGAAATTTGAAGCGTAGGGTCGGACCTTAAAGCAAGCACTTTGCCGTCAAAATCAATTAGCTTAAAGACTTTTTCCATGTGTGAAGAATTGTTAAAATTATAAGTATCTATATATTCAAAAGTCGGCGGTTCAATCTTTTGATAGCCGCTTTGTTTAAAAACTTGGGATATTTTATTCTCTAAAAAACTTTTGTTATAGCATGTTTCAGGTAAATAATCCTGAACACCTATTGGTAATATATTTTTATTAAATGACATATTAATGATTGTTTCCTTTAATACTTTAATATACTAATGCAATAGAGTAATTATATGTATATTAGTAAAAAATGTCAAATAGTTTTAAATATAAATGGTCAATTAAGTGTAACATTTTTTAATAATTCTTTATATTTATGCCCTATCAATTCTAACAGCTTAGTTTTATTATTATCTTCCAAAATCTTTGCTGATAATTGTTTTGCTATTGTTACCCATTCTGAATTAAGTTTTAAATTGTTAAACACTCCAGCAAGTCCGTGCTGTCTTGTCCCCAAAAAATCTCCCATCCCACGTACATTCATATCATATTCTGCAAGAAAAAATCCGTCATTATTATTTTTGAATACTTCCAATCTGTTTAATGAATCAGGATTTTTGCAATCTGTAACCAAAAAGCAATAGCCTTTTTCACTTCCCCTTCCAATTCTGCCTCTTAACTGATGTAATTGAGATAAACCAAACTTGTGAGCATCGAAAATAACCATGATGGCGGCTGACGGCACATCTATTCCGACTTCAATTACTGTGGTTGACACCAAAACATCAATCTTTTTTTGTTTGAAGTCGTTCATTATTTTATTTTTTTCACTTTCTTTTAATTTACCGTGAATAAGCCCAACATTCAAACCTATAAGTCTTTTTTTAAACATTTTAAATAAAGAATTAACAGAAACACCCGAAATATCATCTTCATCATCTATTTTGGGGGCTACGATGTATGTCTGAATATCTAGAGCCGCTTGTGAAATTATGTAATCGTACATATCTTGAAGCTTTTGCTGCGGTACAAACTTTGTGTCACTTCCTGCCCTGCAATTAGGATTGGTTTTTATAAAACTTATATCAAGGTCGCCGTAAACCACTAACGACAATGTGCGGGGTATAGGAGTTGCCGACAAAAGAAGTGTGTCCATAGTTTTTCCTTTGTCTTCCAAAGCCTTTCTCTGTGACACACCAAAACGCTGCTGTTCATCCATAACAGCAAGTGCAAGATTATTAAAAACTACATCTTCTTGAAAAAGCGAATGCGTTCCGACTATTATCTGTGAATATGTGCTTATTTCTGATAAGGCATTTTGCTTTTCATCTTTTTTTAGCCCTGAAGATAAAAACGTTATTATTAATTCAGGAAAAAGATTTTTCAAGTTAATATAATGCTGTCTTGCCAAAATCTCACTAGGAGCCATAATAACACCTTGTTTGCCGTTAAGAACAGCGTAATACAAAGCAAAAAATGCGACAATGCTTTTCCCTGAGCCAACATCGCCCTCAATCAGCCTGTTCATAACTTCAGGACGTGACAAATCATAAAATATATCCTTTAATGCACTAATTTGATCATCTGTTAACTTATAAGGCAATTTGGATATTTTATAGTCAATTTTGTCTTTTACATCATTATATTGAAAAGAACGATATTTTTTATCATAATTCTTTATCAAAGAAAATGCAGTCAATGCCTTGGTCAGTTCTTCTATTGCTACGGTTTTACTTGCTGGTTCTATTTCATCTAGACTTTTTGGATAATGTAAAACCTTATATGCTTGTTTTAGATCAATAAGCCCAAATTGATTTTTTTCTTCTTCAGATAATATTGATTTTACTTCGAGATAAGGTAAAGAAGCCGCAATATATTCCCTAATAGAATTGGCAGGAATGCCTTTAATTGTATTATATGCAGTTATTATGCCTTTAATTTGCTTTGGATTATCTTGCTTTTCCATTATAGGATTAAGCATTATAATGGTTTTTGAACTTGATATTTGCCCAAAAACTAGATACTTTTGACCTTGTTGTAAGGTTTTAGACAAGTATGGGCGGTTATAATAAATAATCTTGAAATTATTACCAGATAAATTACATTTTGCAGGAATTATTGTATAGTTAAAGCCTTTTCGTGCGTACTTGGTTATAGGTACATCATTTATCTCTATAGATATAATTGCATATTCGCCGTTATCACAAGAATCTACAGGGCATAATGTCGTATCAAAATATTTTTTGGGAAAAAAGGCACACAAATCATTGATATCAGAAATACCCGCATCATTTAAAATTTGAAGCCTTTTTTCTCCAAGTCCTTTTATATCAATCAAATTCATAATATCAGTTATAAAAAATAATTATTATTTTATTATATCACATAAAAAAAGATTGAGAAAAATTGCATTATGCTTCCTGCAAGTACAAACAAATGCCAGATAGAATGCATATATTTCAACTTTTTCTTGTGTCCTATAACATATATTAATGCACCCAAAGTATATAAGATACCGCCTAACAACAAAAACAAAAATCCGCCGCTGCCAAGATTGCTTCTAAATAACGGTACAATGGCAATTACTATGCACCAACCCATTGCAAGGTAGCATATAAGATTAGCTTTCTCATATTTTTTTAGGTCTATAGCTGTCAATACTATGGAAAGTATTGCGGCTCCCCAAACAACACCAAAAATTGCCCATCCCCAGGCGTTGCTGTAATCTCTAAGTGTCACAAGCGTATAAGGCGTATAAGTCCCTGCAATAAGCAAACTTACAGAACAATGGTCTATTACTCGAAAGACCTTTTTTCCTTTACCTATAGGCAAAGCATGGTATAACGTTGACATGGTATATAAAATAACTAATGTTGCACCATAAACAGCACAGCTTACAACTTTCCACCGCGTCAAATCATTTGATATAGCCGAAAATACCACACACAAAACCAGTGCGGCTACTGATAACGCTGCTCCTACACAATGACCTACCCAGCTAAAAATTTCTTCTCCTTTGGTATATGAGGGTAATGATATTTTTGAGGTCTTAGTCTGCTTTGTAGTATTGATTTGTTCTTGCATGATTAATCTCCTTTTATTATGTTTGATATGTACAAAGAAGAACTAAATTTTTTGGGTTTTTGATGTAGCCACCAAATCGACTCCATCATCTATATCTTTAAAAATTATATCTCCTATATTAACTGGTGCGTTTACTTCTATTTTTGATATTTTAATTAATATCGTTTTAATATTTTCTTTCAAGACAGGTGCGTTTGTTTTTACAGGCAATACAGGCTTATCGCCATCTAAAACTTTAATTAAAGATGTAACTATTCGTTTTGGCTCAATGCTTTCCTGACGGGCAAAGTGTTCTCCCCTTACGCAATTATTGCCTTCTATTTTTATCTGGTCTTGAAAGCTTTTAACTATAAGCTTACAGCTCATTGGACACTTTATGCACACAAGTTCAGTCATTTTTTTCTCCGCATATTACTTCAATATCACTCTTAATATCCCTTCCGTTAAGGATTATAGGCTGCATTTCACCGTGAATAAGGATATTGAAATTTTTATGATATATCTCTTTGCCTTTACACCAAACACTGATAAAAGCAGGCTTTAGTCTTTTGTTAACACGTACATAAAGCTTAATATTATCTTCTGTTTTACGGATAATTTTGGGCATCGTATATTTGGTATCACCAACACTTTTTACATCAAAAATCGTTTCATCATGATAATAGCCGCTCATTGCATATTTTGCAGCACCAAGTCCGGCAATACGTGCTTCATCAGTTACATAGTCTGCAATGTCATGAACATATAAAACATTGCCGCAAGCGTATATCCCCTTTACAGATGTTTGACAGAACTGATCAGTTATTGCTCCCAAACTTGCAAAATTTAATTTGACGCCTGCATTTTTAGTAAGCTCGTTTTCAGGAACCAGCCCCGCAGCAAGCACAAGTGTATCACATTCTACTGTCTGAATTTTTTCATAATCAATTTTACCGTTTTCATCAATAGGCGCAACCTTAACACCTGTTAATCTTTCATTGCCCATTATTTCTACTATTTTGGTAGATAAAAGCATGGGAATATTTAGGTCATTTATACATTCAGCGACATTTCTTGATAAACCCATGTAGTAAGGGCGTGACTCAATCACCATCTTTACCTTTATGCCTTCATATGTAAAACGCCTAGCCATAATTAAACCTAAGTCATAAGTACCCATTATTACGATATTTTTGCCTACAAGCTTGCCATAAAGCTTTAACAGCCTTTGAGCCGTTCCTGCTGTAAAAATACCGCTTGGACGAGTTCCACCTATATCCAGAGCTCCACGCGGCTTTTCACGGCAGCCTTGTGCCAAGATAACCGCTTTTGCCTGTATCTCTATAAGTCCGTGCTGCTCACTGATTGCAGTTACTAATAAATCATTGTCTACGCTTAACACATAAGTTTCATTCAAAATTTTAATATCATTGTCTATTTCTTCTATAATCTTATCAGCATATTCAGGACCTGAAAGTTCTTCATTATATAATCTTTGACCAAAACCAGTATGAATACACTGATTTAGTATTCCGCCCAAAATTTTTTCACGCTCTATTAAAACAATCCTTTTTGCTCCATTGCTCTTAGCTTCTTTGGCGGCTTCAATGCCGGCAGGTCCACCGCCTATTATACATACATCAGCCTTCATTATTGCCTCCTCTAGCATCACCTGAAATTATGTAAGAATTGCCGCCAAACTTAGTTATTTCTTCAATTTTTACATTAAGTTCTCTTGCCATAATTTCCAGTATCTTGGGAGTGCAAAAAGACCCTTGACATCTGCCC
>CALAYY010000153.1 GCA_937895465.1 uncultured Clostridia bacterium
GATGTTAGCAAACCAAAACAGCTTATCAGCGACATAATCATTGATTATTGTGTATTCGCTTTCAATCGGAATAGCCATTTTTACCTCAGGGGTATCTACAGGCAAATCAGTCTTGGGCTTATCCTTATTAAGCACCAAAGCAAGAGTGATTATAGTACCGATTGCAAGCAGGCTGACTATAAGCAATATATAATAAAGATTTTTCTTAAGAAATTTTTTTGCTATTTCTCCGCCTCTTTTTTCTTTCTTTTCCATTTCACTAAACCTCCATTGTGAAATGAATTATTGACATAAAAAAAACTAATATACAATATTTTCTAAGTTTTTGATGATTTTCGTCAATAGCTGCCTAAAATTATAGGCAAGCCTGCCGTAACAATTTGATTATTTAGTGCTAATTGTATGTTTATATAATTATTATCAACTAAGACACTAGGCGTTAAAATCAGCTTGGAATAGCCGTATATATACAAAATGTCATTATTGGTTTTTTGTAAAATAACTTTGACATCAAAATAATCCAATATATAATTAATATCATCAAGACCGCCTTGAAAGGATATACTCATACCGCTTATGTCTTTTAACATACTCTTTATTTTTTTGGCGTCACGAGCTTTACAGCTAATTTGATTATAAATACCGTCATTAATTGAATCTAAGCTTGTTTTGTGCTTGGTATAAAAAACCACATTCATATCAGGATAACGATTACTTAGATGTAACAAGCTGTTATCAGATAAGCCTAGTGCTATAAATATAAGCACAAAAGCTACAAACAAAAAAAATCTTTTCATGTACTTAATTATTGACACGAAAAGATTATATTAAAATAAGATATAGAACTTTTATCTAAATGTTTTATTGAATAATTTTGGCAAAGGAGTAGTTGTCAAAGAAAAAAACCTTTTAATAAAAATTTATTAACTGCTGGTTGTGATATAATAAAATCATGAAACTATATGCTTATGCCAAAATAAATTTATCGCTTTATGTAATCGGACTAAAAGACGGTATGCACCTGTTAGATTCGATAATGCTGACGTGCAAAGATATAAAAGATACAATAATTATAAAAAAGTCATCAATAGACAGCCTAAAATTTTCTGGTTGTCAGACTGATAAGATTGATGTTAATAACAACACTGTAAAAAAGGCTTTGGGTTTGTTCCGCAAAAACACAGGTATATATACACCTTTAGATATAAAGGTAATAAAAAAAATCCCTATAATGGCAGGACTGGGCGGCTCATCAGCAGATGCGGCATGCCTTTTGCGTGGACTGGCTAAGATGTTTGGACTTAACATCCAAAACTCCTCTATTCAAAACGCAGCAAAGAACACAGGAAGCGATGTGGCTTATATGCTTGATCGAAGAGCTGCAAGGGTAAGCGGTGTAGGAGAATGTGTAGAATACATAGATAATAACACCAAGCTTTATATGCTCATAGCTATGGATGAGTGTATATCCACCAAAGAATGCTTTGCAGTATTTGACAATTTGAAACTAAACTTTTCAGATAAAGTCCAAAATGATATGCTTGAAAAGGCTCTAAAAGACAACAATTATTCAAAAGTGCTGAAATTTATACATAATGACTTATACACACCAGCCAAAATCATCAATCCCAAAATTATCAACACTGAAGTGTTATTGAAAAAAACTAATTCTGATATAGTGTCAATGACTGGGTCAGGAGGTGCGTTTTTTGCTTTGACTTCAAAAAAATCAGTATTAAAAGATATATATAAGTCAATAAAGGGTAAGACCAAATATATATTTAAAACGGATATTTTTTAATAACTTTTTATAATATTCTTTCAGCCGCATTAAGTGCGGCTTTTTTTGACTTGTTTCGCCAAAATCTCTATTTTATCAATTATGTATATTTGTTTGGCGTTCTTGTTTTTGTAAATAATCAAAAGAATAATACATATTTTAACGGAGAAAACATGAAAGAAAAAATTATGTACAGTGTTTTGGCGGTGTTTTGTATAATATTAATATTTTTAGTAAATTTTACTATTAAAGGGTCTGAAAGCCAAAACATAGATTACATCCGACTGCATATCAGAGCCAACAGCAATGACCAAAATGATCAGAATGTAAAGTATAAGGTCAAAGAAGCCGTTGTATCATATCTGACCCCTAAGCTTGCAAAGTGTAATGATTTTGAGGATGTATTCAAAACTGTGGATGAGGCAAAACCAGACCTAGAAAGAATATGTAAAGGCGAATTAAGAGAACACGGTTTTGTGTATGGTGTAACGGTAAGTTTGCATGAAGAGTATTTCCCAGCACGAAACTATGACGGCTATGTACTTGATGAAGGTATATATAACGCATTGATAATAAGCTTAGGCACAGGACATGGCGATAACTGGTGGTGCGTGATATATCCTCCGCTTTGTTTTATAGGTGCAGACGATAAAGGTTATGACAGCATAAAGTACAAATCCAAAATATATGAGCTTATACAGCAATGGACAAAAGAAAAAAATAAAAATTAAAAATACATACGAGGTGGAAAATGGATTTTTCAAAATCTAAGCATAAGCGGATAATAATGCTATTACTTAGCCTTATTATGGTCCTTAGCCTTACAGCTTCTTTTCGCTCTGAAGCTAATGCGGCTAACATAATCAAAGGCGATACATATTCCAATATTACCGCTGTTCAAACAGTTTTAAAAAGATGGGGCTATTACACAGGTTCCATTGACGGTATCTGGGGAAGCCGCACCCGTGAAGCTGTCAAATACTTTCAACGTACCAACGGACTTAGCGCAGACGGCATTGTAGGCGCTGCTACAGAAAAGGCGATGGGGCTTACCTTAGGCTCATCTTATTCATCGTCACGAAGCAAAAACATAATAAAAGGCGATACTTGGGCTAATATCCGTGCCGTTCAATCCGTATTAAAAAAATGGGGCTATTATACAGGTGCTGTTGACGGCGTCTGGGGCTCTAAAACACGTGCTGCTGTTATATATTTTCAACGCACTAACGGGTTAACCGCAGACGGAATAGTAGGTGCGGCTACAGAAAGGGCAATGGGACTTAATTTGGGCGGCTCAAGTGCACCTGCAAGCCGTAACAACAGCAATGACTTATACTTGCTTGGAAAGTGCATTTATGCCGAGGCCAGAGGCGAGCCTTATACAGGCATGGTGGCTGTAGGCGCGGTTATACTTAACCGTGTAAAAAATGCTAATTTCCCCAACACTATAGCTGGAGTTATTTATCAGCCTGGTGCTTTTACTGCTGTTGATGACGGTCAGATCAACCTATCGCCCAATCAAACAGCATTAAATGCCGCTCAGGATGCGCTTAACGGTTGGGATCCGACTTACGGCTGCCTATATTATTTTAATCCTGCTACCGCCACTAACAAATGGATATGGAGCTTACCCATTGTTCTCAAGATAGGCAAACACAATTTCTGCAAGGCTGCATAAGGAGACGATAATGAAAAACAATCAAAAAGATACAGTAGAACATGTAAGTGCCAAAAATTTTGATGCAGCGGTTTCAATGATATTGATATTTGCTATTATAGCTTTAGGGCTTACGGCGGCGCTTCTCAATATTTGGACGAGAAACAAGCAAAGGGAGCAAATTCTTGAAAACGCTTATGAAAAATCTTTCTTTAACATGAGTGATAGCATGAATGACCTTGAAACCAAGTTATCAAAATTAAAGGTTGCCAACTCTAGCTCACAGCGTATGCTTTTGGCTAACGATGTATGGAAGACAACGGCAATGATTGAAGATAATTTGGCCCAGCTTCCCATTGAACATCACAGCATAGCCAATACTACTAGGTTTATCAATCAACTTGGCGATTACATATATTCGCTTAACCGCAAGCTTCAAAACAACGGCTCATATTCTGAAAAAGACGTAGAAAAAATAGATTCTATGTATGACCGCTGTCAGTCGCTTAATAAAAGCATCCAGTCTTTATCCCAAACAATTTTGTCTAATTATAGAATAATTGACCATCTTGACCAGCAAGAATTAAGAAGCGGAAAATTGAACAAACAAAACCTTTTGGGTTCAGGGTTTGAAAACATCAATCAAGAATCAATAGAGTATCCCGAAATGATTTATGACGGACCGTTTTCAGACGCTCTATCTTTAAAAGATTATAAGGCGTTAAAAGATGCTGAAAAAATTACCTATGAACAAGGCATAAAATATATTTATGACAAATTTAAAGACACTGCTAATATAGACTATAGGGGTAAAGCCTCTGGAGATCTTCAGGCTTATGAATACTCTACTACGACAGAAAATGGAGGCAGCAGGTATATTCAGCTTAGCGTAAAAGGTGGCATGCCTATATCAATAAGTTCTAATAATGTTCAAAGTGAGCCAAAACTATCTGAAAATCAGGTGATAGATTATGCAATAGATTGGGCAAAAAAACTTATCGATCAGGAAATGAAAGGTGTTTGGATAAGCACAATTAATAACACTGCATATATTAATTTAGCACCAATAATTAATGACACCATAATCTATCCTGACCTTATTAAAGTTAAGGTATCTATGTCAAACGGTGATTTGCTCGGTTGGGAAGCCAACTCATATCTGCAAAACCATACACAGCGGCAAATATCCGAACCTGCAATCACACAAGAACAGGCTCAGCAAAACATCAGTTCAAGGTTAAATGTCCAAAATACTCAGCTTGCCTTAATACCCAAAGAATGGGGAGAAGAGGTATTGACTTATGAGTTTTACACGACATATAACGATAATATATATCTGGTATATATAAATGCCGAGAACGGCATAGAAGAAAACATATTAATGGTTATTAACACGCGTGACCGCGGAAACATGCTGATATAGTTATTATTTAAAAAAATCAAAGGAGAGTGCTAAATATTATATTGGCACTCTCTTTTTCTAATCAAAATCATAATGCTGAAAAACAACCTTTTCGCTTTTTGGCTTTTTTCTGAAAACCTTGGCTGACAGCTGTATCAGATAATTAACATGCATAAGATTAACAGCCATAGCAATAAGCCCTACAACCGTATATATCAAAAATATAAATTCGGCTTTAAAAAAACTGTTACCGCCTTCAAACAACTGATTGCCAAATGAACTTCCAAATAGACGGGTTATAATCAGACTTACAACAAAAAACAAGACAAAAAATATTTCAAAAAACATAAAGAGTTTAAGCCTTTTTTTTAGGTGTATCCTGTATGAGCGTTTTTTTGAAATTCTGGTTTTGCCTTCTTTGGGAATTTTGTATAAATTCACCTTAAAGATAAGCTTTAATTTATCTACATAGACATAGCAGCTAATTGAAACTAAAAATAATACCGCCTGAATCAAAATGCTTAAGACTGTAAATTCTTTATTTAATAATATAGGATGATTGGGATAGGCTATACAGCCAATCATATATAAAAACAAAAAAATACTTATAACAAGAGAAACACCAAAAACGGCATAAAAAAAGCTAACTTTTTTCTTTATGTAATTTGGATTAGATTTGCGACCTCTAAATTTTATCATTTGTGCATTACCAAACAAGCTTAGCTCCGGGATTTTTTAAGAGCAAACAGTGCTTGATTATTATATAAATTTATTGCAAAATCCCACTTATATATATATTTTAAGTGCAAATTGCTATTATGTCAATATGCAAAATCTAAAAAATCTAAAAATTTTTACAAATACTCTATCGCTTATACTTAAAAGTAGTTATATTAGTTAATTAAAATCAAATGCCACTGGAAAAACCAGTGGCTTGATTTTGTATGATAAGGGGGGAATGATTTTATGCTTCTTTTGTTTCTTCTTTCTTTTGTTTGAAGATAAGTTTAAATATCGGGAAGAATACCCAGAACGATATTGCGCTGTTAATTATCATAGTTATAATGTCAGCTAATAGATTTCCAAATCCGCCCATATTCCATGTGTTTATAAATAGGTTATATATAGGAGCCTTATAAAATCCTTGAGCAACTGCTGCAACTATTGTAATCACAATATACGCTAACACATACCACATGGCAGCCCACCAAATATTATTATTAGCTTTAAAAGTTAAATTTCTTTGGGCAAAAAAGTTAATAACCTGTGCTATGCCAAGTGTAACCTGAACGGCTAGAAAATATGCAAGTCCGCCGCCGCCGCCGGACAAAATCGTTCCTTTGGCATAATTAAAGACATAGTAATCAGAGCCGTCAAAGTTTTTTCCGATTTGCCAGATTCTGAAGTCTGTGTTAACAAGTCCAGTTAATTCAAACAATGCCTTAAACATCGGCATCATTGCAAGCTGCAATACTGTTATACCGTTGCTTAAGATAAAAAACACCAAAAATTGAGCTATATTAGGATGCTTTTTCTTGAATCTGCCCCAGCCATCACCGCACCAACGAAAAAATTTCCAGTTCTTGATTTTAGATGATACGCTTTTTTTCTCGTCGGGCTGTTTAACAGCAGTTTCAGTTACCAAATCCTTGTCTATTTGAGCTGTTTTTGATTTCTCGTTCATTTTCCTACTCCGTATTTATTTTTTTGCTTTTGTATTTTTCTTTTCGTTTTTCTTTTGTTTTCGCTTTATACGGCCTTCTTTAAAAAACTTTGAAAGTCCCTTAAAGAATTTTCCGTTGAACATTATGATAAGCCCCTGCAATTGTCCCCAGCTTATCATTCCGCCCGTCATTCGGGATAAGCCGCGCACCGGCATATTAAACATGCCAAGGCTTAGCATATTGGCAGTCTTTACCT
>CALAYY010000154.1 GCA_937895465.1 uncultured Clostridia bacterium
TAGGGCTTGTGGCAGCTGGAGCGACATTGACAGTTTTTGCTGCAGCCATGTACGCTATTTCAATCGTCTTAAATAATAGAAAACCAATTATCATAGAAAAGATAGAAAAGGGAGATGTTTAATATGGCTAATAAAGAAAAGTTTTTTAAACGGCATTCAATTGCTTTTCTAAGTTCTACTGGTCTTGCAGCCATATTTACAGTACTTGCCTTGATTTTTGGAGGCTTAAGCTGTATTGCTCCTGGTTATTACTATGGATAACTGTGATGTCTATTGTGATGTTTATTTTTATCGTAGCTGCTGTCTGTATCCCTATTTTCTTTAAAGACAAAAAGATCTATAAATGGATGATGATAGTCCAAACTGTTCTTTTAGTAGCATCGACCTTTATGGCAGGCTTTAGCATAATGCTTACGTTTACTGACAGCCGAACCCTAATGATTATGGGTGATGTTTGGTTTTCAGAGCTTGCAAGAGGTAAGCCTATACCGCAAGCTGCAATGAATAATACTGCAAGCAGCATGGTGTTTTTCTTATTAGCTGCAATCGCTTTGGTTGTGGCTGCATTTCTCAATCCTCTAAAACGGAACGAGTTAGCAGAGACCAAATCGGTTTAAAGTGAAGTAATAAGGGAGTATTTTATGTTTAAAACAACAATATGGCGGGGACTTATCCTTATCTTTGGAATTCTTTTAGCTGTTTTTATTACCGTTGCTACATTGCTTGAATCTTATAAGGGTATAGTTGACGAGGTTTTAGGAACACAAAGTTCAGTTGTTCGTTCTCAGGATGATGGTACGCTTTACTCAGCGTACACTCCTGACGACGAATATTTGGATGATCAAGGTGTTGGCGATGTTGATAAAATCATTATGCAAATAAAAGAGCTAAACAGGCAGATTTCGGCAGAAGGTACCGTATTACTTAAGAATGACAGTGATGCGTTACCGCTTGCCAAACAATCTCGAATTACATTGTTTGGAATGCCCGCTTATAAAATTTATGAGGGAGCAACTCATGGCCCTGCCGTTAGATCTAATCAAACTATTCAATTGACAACAGCGTTAAAAGACGTAGGAGAATATGACATTAATCCCTCAATCAATGCTTTTTATATGGGAATTTCCTGGACTCAGCCTCAAGTAACTTGGCTTAACGGTTCCTCTACTCAATCCAGCGCAAGATTTGATCCCAAAGAGCCTTCATTGACAGGTTTATCCTTTGCACAGCGAGATAGCTTTAATACTTATAAAGATGCGGCAATTATCGTAATAGGACGTCCTGGCCGTGAAGGTGCAGATTATGTATCTGGTCAAGACGGTATTGTGGGCGGAACTGCTTCTGGAGCAAGGAATGCTTTATCTCTTACTAATAATGAAAAAGCACTTATTGATATTGCTTGCAACGGTCCTTTCGAGAAGGTTATAGTCTTGATTAATTCAGGCAACACGATGGAGATTCAAGAGCTTAAAGATAATCCTAAAATAAATTCAATTTTATATATGGGACATCCTGGAAACTTTGGTACCTTGGGCATTGTAGATGTGCTTTGCGGTAATTCAAGTCCTTCAGGAGGTTTATATGACATTTTTGCTTCCAATACAATGTCGGCACCCGCAGTATATAACGTGGGACGACATACTTACTCTAACTCGCAATTAGTCTACCGCGATACTTGGCAATTTGCTGGCGGTTTTACTGATAACGGTTTGAAAGATTATTTAATGGAAGTAGAGGGTATATATATTGGTTATCGCTATTATGAAACTCGTTATTACGATTGGGTTGTAAATCAAGGCAATGCAAGATCAGATGCTGGTGTATTTGATTCTAAGGGAAATGCATGGAATTATAGCGATGAAGTTTCTTACGGTTTTGGATACGGAATGTCTTACACCTCTTTTTCACAGACTATGGGAGAGGTTAAGATTGAGAATCGAGGGTTAAATAGCAATTTGTTTGTTAAGGTCCCTGTAACTGTAAAGAATACCGGAAACCTTCCAGGTAAATCTATTGTTCAATTATATGCACAAGCGCCATATACCGATTACGATAAAGAAAACGGTATAGAAAAATCTGCTATACAACTTATTGCTTATGATAAAACTAGAGAGCTTGCGCCGGGAGAGGAGCAAACAATAATAGTTGAAGGTGATCTTCAAAATCTTGCAAGCTACGATGCAAAAGGTGCAGGAACGTGGATTTTGGATAAAGGTGCACACTATTTTGCAATCGGAAACGGTGCTCATGATGCATTAAACAACATTCTTGCTAAACAAGGTAAGACGGTTGCAGATGGTATGACTGAGAACGGTAACGCAAAGAAAGCTTATGAATGGAATTATAGACCAGCAAGCGGTCTGCCTATAGACAGCTTTACATTTAGTATTTCTAGATCAGGAAAAAAAGTTGAAAATCAACTTAAATATTCGGATTGGAATGATTATGAAGAAAACGAAAAGGTAACACACCTTTCACGTAAAGATTGGGAGGCCACATGGCCTAAAACATATTCTGATATGCCTATTTCCCAAGGATTAATGTTAGACCATTTGAAAGGAGAATACATCCAGATAAAAACAGATGAGGAAACTTCTGGTGTAATATTCGACATGGAAGGCGATTTAAAATTTGCCGACTTGGCTCATGCAGACTTTAACGATCCGCGCTGGGCAGAACTTATAGACCAAATCACTTATGAAGAGGCTTTAGAATATGCATTTCAAAGCGGGCATTTATTTGCAAGCATTGAATCAATTAATTTTCCAGGTAAGCGCTATGCTATTGACGGTACAGGCGGTCCGGTTACAAACCTTGCAGCAGGAACAGACACCAGTGAAAATGCACAGAACGCACCTTGGGCAATCCTTCCGTCTAATCCGGGTTGGAATACTGCAAGCAGCTTTAATTGCAGGGTGTCTGGAGCAGCTACTGTTATGGCATGCACATTCAATCCCGAGCTTGCCTATCAACAAGGATTGCAATACGGCAATATCGCATTGTTTACAGGAACTACAATTCTTTGGGGACCAGCACCTAATATTCATCGGCATCAATATAACGGAAGAAATTTAGAGTACTTTTCAGAGGACCCTGTTCTATCCGGTAATATGTCAATGGATATCAGTGCAGGCGCATTAAAAAAAGGATTGATCAGCACACCCAAACATTTTGCCTTCAACGACCAAGAAATCGGTCGCGCAGGCATTGCACCATTTATGACAGAACAACGGGCACGTGAAATTGATTTGCGAGCATTCCAAATAACCTTTGAGGGATACAAATATAACGGCAAAGCCACCTTAGGTACTATGCTTTCTTTTAGCAAATTAGGTGGAATTGAATGCACTGCACATAGCGGACTTTTGACCGAAATCCTTCGTAATGAATGGGGCTTTAATGGATATGTCGTATCTGATTATAAAGATGATTTTGATTTAGCACCTCAAGCATTCAAGGCAGGAATGACTGGATTTATTTGGAATAATTATAACAACGACCTTAAGCCTGGAATTGATAAATTTTCAAGCTATAAAGATGTTGAATTGTTAGAATCATTAAAAGATATCGCGCATCGTGAGTTGTTTGTATTCGCTAATAGTAATCAGATGAATTTTGTTAATACGACTTCGCGTACTGTATGGATTATGACGTGGTGGAGACAAATATATATTTCGGTTATTGTAGTATTTTCAGCCTTTATAGTAATCAGCATTGTGTTATATTCATTGTCATTGGTACTGGATAAAAAAGTCCGCTTAAAAACTGTTAAGAACGGGGAGGTTAATTAATTATGAATAAATTTCGTCTTTTAACTAAACGTTCAATAGGTTTTTATACAAATCTTGCCATATATGGCATAGCGGCTATCTCTATTGCTGTTGCAATGATTTTTTCTGCAGTTAGCAGTTCAGATACAGGTTTTGCCGTTCCAAAACTTTGGTTAGCAATCCTACTATCAATCTTTTCAATTATTTTATTGGCGGGTATTATTCTTATACAGATATTTTTGCCAAGTTCATTTGGACAAAAAATTGAAAAGAAATGGTGGTTTGATCTGTCAATAACTCTTGCGTTAATGCTTATAATTGCATTTTTAGGAATATGCTTCTATATAATGGCTCATGGAAAATCCAGCCTTATGGGTGCGATTTGGTTTTCTGGGCTGTTTACGGGTAATGGTCCTGCTGAAGCCGCATTAATGGGTGGGACGATAGGCATGGTGTTGTACGTATTTGCAGGTATTATGTTAGGAGTTGGAGCGTTCTTTAAAATAACGCAAAAATAATGTTCATTTCAGCTATAAAGCCAAAAGCATAATCTGAAGATTGCAAACATTGTAAAACAGTTTCTAATATTAATAATAACTAAAGATGAAAAATCAAATTAAATTTAGGTGGAGTTAAGAGGGTTTCTTTGTGTGCCCAAAGGGGAAAGGACTTTTCTCCTTTGGGTATCACTTTATACCCTACTCATACTTATATATTTATTTAATTATCAAAATGATTAAAGTTTTCTGGAGGGAAAGTAATTTGAAAAGAAAATTATATACCATGGCATCTGTTATAATGTTAATTTTATTATTATTTACAGCATGCTCAAAAAAAACAGTTAAACTTAATACTCCTACTGGACTTTCGACTGACACGGTAACAAAAATGTTGTCTTGGACAGCGGTCGATAATGCAGTCAAATATAGGGTTCAAATAGACTCAAAAACACCGGAAGACTCAAGCGGAAATACTTATAGTTTATCCAGATTGCAAGAGGGTATATATCATTTGAAAGTGCAGGCAATAGGTGATGGAAAGAAATTTTTAGATTCTGATTGGTCATCTCCTATCGCCTATGTCTTAGGTAATTTTTCTATGAAGATTTCTAATAAGCATGGTGCGTATAGTTTGGATGAAAATCCGTCTCTAGCTGCGGAAATAAAAATTGGAACAAGTACAGTATCTGGTCAAAAGATTACTTGGACATCTAATAATATTGATATTGCATTAATCGATGCCAATACTGGTAATTTAACATTTAAAAAGCCTGGTTTAGCGACTGTTACGGCTTTGGCTACAATTAACGGAAACGAGGTTTCTGATAATTATACTTTTAATGTATTTAAGAGTCTTGAAAGCAAACTTTATCTAAATGGATTAGCTTTTACTAACAGTGGAAGTGGCAGTAACGCAGACGGCTCATTTACTTATTCCGCTGATGCTCCTTCAGAAGGCACCCCAACGATAAGAACGGTACAATCATACGGTACAGGAAGCGACTATAGCAATGCTACCGTAGGACCCATAGGCAGATTAGTTGACGACTTTTGTAAAGCAGCACTCTCTGATACAGATAAAAAACTATTTCTTACAGTTGTTCTTGAACATAGCATTGATAACGGTCCATTAATTATCAGAGTTAGAAATTATATTCCTGACACTACTATGGATTATAACTTTGCTACCCATGGAGGATATGAATATGCTCCAGGCAAAAGAACTATGACTTTCGATTTAACAGAGCATTGGTCTAATGCTGACTTTACTGCTGGTCTAGCACTTATGTGGGAACAAAAGGCTGCAGGAAGTGTGACTATTTATGATGCTTTCTTACATACATCCAAAAGCATGAGTGATGGAGAAAAATCTGACGGTATCTTTATCCAGAACTCTCAGCTTTTTAGAAATCAAAATAACAACAATAAAGGAAATGGGAAATACGCCGGTGCTGATAATTTCACAAGGTTACTTTCTGAAAATGGCGGCAGACGTCAATTGACTGTAGGCAGCTTTGAGGATTTTTCAGAACTTAATGCCAATAATGCAACTGCGATTTGGGCAACGAGTAATTCTGATATTATCGGCATAAACAGCTTGACAGGAGAAATTGCATTTAAAGGAATCGGTAGCGCATATATAAGTGTTTGCTACACTATTGATAACGTTGTATATGGTGATAAGGTATTAATAGAAGTTCCTAATTAAGCTGTATTTTTTCTCTTAAGAAAAGACCTTTCACAGCCTTCAATTAATGCGGTACCTATTCCTGAGGAATATCAGATAAAAGACAAATAATATAAATACAAGATGATGGAGATATTGACCAGATAAAATGAAACACAATTTTTTACTTAATAATGAGACAGCTAAAAAGCTCTATCAGGACATAAAGGATTTACCGATAATTGATTGCCATTGCCATTTGGATATACATGAGATTTTGGAAAACAAACCTTATGAAAACATAACTAAGTTATGGCTTTATGCTGATCATTACAAATGGCGTCTTATGCGGACATATGGAATAGAGGAGCATTATATTACAGGGGACGCTTCTGACTATGAGAAGTTTGAAAAATATATACAAGCGCTTAGCTATGCTATAGGCTCGCCATTATATCATTGGAGCAAAATGGAGTTAAGTAAGTATTTTGATGTTGACGATGAAATTTTGCCTCAAAATGCAGCGGATATATATGAAAAAGCCAATCAGACAATCAGACAAAAAGAGCTGACCCCGTCAAAAATCTTGGAAATATCCAATGTTGAAAGAGTTTGTATTATTGAAGATGCTCAAAAAGCTGATTTGTCAGAATATGATGAGGTCAAAAATCTTGGATTAAAAACCTCGATATCTCCTGTATTTCGTTTAGATAAACTTCTTTTAAAAAGCGAAATCGAGCTAAAAGAAATAGTACCTAAATATATAGAAAGGTTTATAGCAGTAGACTGCAATTCTGCAGATATAGGAATTGAATTTATAGGGCAAGATGATAACTCTACAATAGAAAAGATAAGCTATCTTTTAAATGAGTGTTATAAGAATAACTTTAGCGTTCAATTGCATTTTGGCGCTATGCGTAACAACAACAAAAAGATGTATGAGCTTATAGGTGTTGATAAGGGCTATGACAGCATTTCAGAACAGCCTTATCTTACTGCTTTGGTAAAGATTTTTAATAAGGTAAGTCAACTAGGTAAAACAGTTATTTTTAATCTTAATCCTTCAGACAATGCCAAAGTGGTTACTTTTGCATCTAATTATGTAGGCGACGGAATAAAAGGCAAAGTTCAGTTGGGCACTTCATGGTGGTTTAACGATAACAAAGACGGTATACTTGAGTTTTTCAAAACCTTATCCAATCATTCTTTGCTTTGTGCAAGTATAGGCATGCTGACTGACAGCAGAAGCATTATTTCTTATGTGCGTCATGACTATTTTAGAAGACTCTTATGTAACTATATAGGCGAAATTTCCGAAAAAGGCGAATTTACCAAAGAGTATGAAATTTTAAATAAGATTGCATCTGATATCGCTTATTATAATGTAAAGAATTTTATATAAAAATGACAAAATGAAAAGGATGGCTTAATGAGAAAAGTAACTAATATTAACAGTAATTGGAAATTTGTAAAATCCGATGTAGGCGCAAGCAAAGCTGAAAATGCTCAAGGCGAAATGATTAATTTGCCTCACACCTGGAACGGTAAAGACGGTCAAGACGGCGGTAATGACTATTATAGAGGAACATGCTGGTATGTGCATAAATTTGCTAAGCCGCAGATTGATAAAGACCAGGAGATTTATTTGGAATTTAAGGGTGTCAATTCGTCATGCGAGGTTTTTGTCAATGATGTTCTTGTAACCCGTCATGATGGAGGGTATTCAACCTTTCGTGCCAATATAACGAAGTTTTTAAAAGAACAAAATATATTGGTAGTAGGAGTTGACAACAGCAAAACAGAAAAGGTTTATCCGCAAACGGCTGATTTTACATTTTACGGCGGTATTTATCGTGATGTCAACATCATAGTTGTTTCAAAAAACCATTTTGATTTAGATTTTTACGGCTCAAGCGGTGTAAAACTTACTCCCAAAATTGACGGTAAAGACGGATTTTTGCAAGCCAAAGCTTATATACAAGGTCAGGGAACAGTAAAGTTTACTGTGCTTGATAAAGAGGGCAAAGAGGTTGCTGTCAAAAAATCAGAATCTTCTAATAAAACAAATATAATAAAAATAGACAATGTACATCTTTGGAATGGCAAGAATGACCCTTATCTTTATACTGTAAAGGCAGAGTTAATTATTGACGATATAGTACAAGACACAGTAGAAAAAAACATAGGCTTCAGATCTTTTAGGATTGACCCCAAGGAAGGTTTTTTTCTAAACGGCAAAAAATATCCTTTGAGAGGAGTTTGCAGACATCAGGACAGACCAAATATAGGCAATGCTCTATCAACCTCTCATCATGAAGAAGACATTAAGATAATAAACGAACTAGGTGCTAATACAATACGCTTAGCACATTATCAGCATGATGATTATTTTTATGATTTGTGTGATAAGCACGGGATGATAGTCTGGGCGGAAATACCGTATATTTCCCGTCATATGCCAGAAGGCAATGAGAACGCCATAGCTCAGATGAAAGAGCTTATTTATCAGCAATATCATCATCCCAGTATAGCGGTATGGGGAATATCCAATGAAATTACAATGCATATCTCAACTAAAGACAGATATGATATGCATATTAAGCTAAATGATTTGTGTCATGAGCTAGACCCTTCAAGGTTAACCGCAATAGCTTGTTATATGCCTTGTACAATTGCAAACAAACTTAACAGAATTCCCGATATAGTGTCGTACAATTTATACTTTGGATGGTATTTTCCGTTTACTGCTTTGGCTGGTTGGAAGCTTGATAATTATCGTAGAAAATATCCCAACGAAATCTTAGGACTGGCAGAATACGGTGCTGAAGGAATGCCTAATTTGCATAGCAGCCGCCCTTATAGAGGTGATAACACAGAAGAATATCAGACAATATATCATGAGCAAATGCTCAAAATAATCCAAAAAAGAGATTATCTGTGGGCAACGCATCTTTGGAATATGTTTGATTTTGCTGCTGACGCTAGAAATCAAGGCGGTAAGCCTGGAATGAACCATAAGGGATTGGTTACTTTTGACCGAAAGACCAAAAAGGATTCATTTTATCTATATAAGGCTTATTGGTCAGACGAGCCCTTTGTGCATATTTGCAGCAAACGGTTTTTAAAAAGAGCAGGAAAGACTGCGGTTATTAAGATTTATTCTAACCAAAATTCTGTTAAACTATATAATAATGGTAAGCTTATTGATGAAAAAAAAGGCGATAAAATATTTAAGTTTAAGATTAATTTAGAAGAAAAGAATAATCTAAAAGCAATAAGCGGCAACCTTACAGATGAGGCAGAGATTATATTAGTTAAGAAAAAAGAAAAATCATACAAGCTGAAAAAATCAAATAATAAGAGCTGGGAAAAATAATCATTTTAGTATTTGATACAGGCTTACAATATATATTACTGGAGGACTTATGAAATTACCTTTTAAAGTAGACTTAAAAGACAAGGTAGTTGTTGTAACAGGGGCAGCAGGCGTACTTATGAGTGAAATGAGTAAAGCACTTGCTTCTTGCGGCGCTAAGGTTGCATTATTGGACATTAACCTTGATGGAGCCCAAAAATACGCTGATGAAATCGGTGAGAATGCAATAGCGGTTAAATGTAACTGTTTGGACAAACAGAGCATTATTGAGGCAAAAAGCATTATTAATGATGCTTTTGGAAGTGTTAATTTTTTGATTAACGGTGCAGGGGGCAACAGTCCTAAGGCTACTTGCGACAACGAATATATGGTTCCAGATTTGGATGACGATGTAAAATCATTCTTCAAGCTTGATGAAAGTGCTTTAAGGTTTGTTTTTGATCTTAACATCACTTCAGCTTTTTTGGTTACACAGGTATTTGCTCAAGATATGGTCAAAACAGGCGGAAATATAATCAATATATCATCAATGAACGCTTTCAGACCTTTGACCAAAATTCCTGCATACAGTGCGGCAAAAGCAGGCATATCCAATTTTACTCAATGGCTAGCAGTACATTTTGCGCCTTGTAATATCCGCTGCAATGCAATTGCACCTGGATTTTTTGCAAGCAATCAAAACCGTGAATTGCTGTTCAATAAGGACGGTACGCCCACTTCTAGAACGCATAAGATTTTGGAGGCAACTCCCCAAAAGAGATTGGGCGAAATATCTGATTTGATTGGTACATTATTATGGCTCTCATGTGATGAGGCAAGCGGTTTTGTTACAGGAAGCATAATTGCAGTTGACGGCGGTTTTGCTGCTTACAGCGGAGTATAAAAAATTAGGAGTATAGATTATGAGAGAAAATTGTAAATACGCAATAATGGCTCCTTCAAGTATGGGAGTAAGAATTACACCTTTTGACAGACAGCCTGTACATATCAGCAGTATGTACAGAATGCAGGCAACCAGTGCCGAAACCAATGTTTTGAGTATTTCAGCCGGTTTGGGACTTTCAGCAAAAGTTTTGACTACATTTGTTAAAGACAGTCCTATTGCCGCTTATATTAAGTCGGATTTAAAATCAAGAGGCATTGATTATGAGGGGGAAGAAGTATCTCAAGGCGGACCTTGGGGCTACCGTCATCAATTTAATATTGCTGATTCGGGTTATGGTATGCGGGCACCTAGAGTTTGGAACGATAGGGCAGGCGAGGTAGGAAGAACTCTTAATATAAAAGATTTTGACCTTGACAGGATTTTCAAAGAAGAAGGCGTGCAGGTATTGCATATAAGCGGACTTATTTGCGCTCTGTCTGAAGAAACTAGCACTTTTTGTCTGGAGCTAGCTAGAGCGGCTAAAAAATACGGCACTAAAATTTCTTTTGACTTAAATCATAGAGCATCTTTTTGGAAGGGCAGAGAAGAGAGTTTGGGTAAAACTTTTAGTGAGATTGCAAGTATTTCGGATATCTTGATAGGCAATGAAGAAGACTTTCAGCTTTGCCTAAAGGTCAAAGGGCCTGAAGCAGGCGGTAAGGATATAAAATCTCAAATTGACAGCTTCAAGATGATGATCCAAAACGTAAAAAAAGCCTATCCCAATGTGCAGACCTTTGCCAATACCTTGCGACAGGTTGTTTCAGCCAACGAGCATTTGTGGGGTGCAATAGTACTAAGCGGAGAAGACTGGACTTATATTGAGCCTAGAAACATCCCAGTTTTAGACAGAATCGGCGGCGGCGACGGATTTGTAGGCGGACTTTTATACGGTTATGTCAAGGGTTGGGAATGGGAAAAATGCGCTCAATTTGCATGGGCAAGCGGCGCTTTTGTGGCTACCTTATTAAATGATTATGGCATTCCTGCCGACGAAAAACAAATATGGGATATCTGGGCAGGAAACGCAAGAGTTATCAGATAAAAGATTATGAAATCCTTTAAATACGCAATAGTTACTCCTTCTAGTATGGGAGTCAGAATTACGCCTTTAGAAAGACAGCCTGTGCATATCAGCAATGTCTTTATGATGCAGGCAACAAATGCAGAGACCAATGCTTTGAGCATTGCTTCTAGCCTTGGGCTAAAAACAAAGGTGCTGACGGCATTTGTCAAGGACAGTCCTATTTCTTTATTTATAAAAGCAGATTTACACAAAAGAGGCATAGATTATGACGGTGTAGATGTTCCTCAAGGCGGACCTTGGGGATATCGTCACCAGTTTAATATAGCGGATTCTGGCTATGGTTATAGAGCGGCTAGAGTTGGATGCGACAGGGCAGGCGAGGTAGGACTGACGCTTAATATAAAAGATTTTGATACTCATAAAATATTTAAACAAGACGGAGCACAGATTTTTTTTATAAGCGGTCTTGTTAGTGCTTTGTCTGTAGAATTAACAGAATTTTGTTTAGAATTAGCCAAAGCGGCAAAAGCAAATGGGTCTAAGATTTGTTTTGACCTTAATTACCGTGATTCAATGTGCTGTAACAGAAATCAAAAGATGTCACAAAGTTACAAAGAAATTTCCAAGCTTTGCGATATAATTATAGGCAATGATATAGCTTTTGGGCGTTGTTTGGGAATTAAAACTCCCAAAGTCGGAGCCAAAAACATTGTTATTGACGAATATAAAGATATGCTTTTATCTGTTAAAAAAGATTATCCCAACGCACAGACGGTTATATCGACTTTACGCCAAGTCACTAATTCTAACGAAAATATGTGGGGAGCAATTACTTTAAGCGATAATGATCTTACTGTAATTGAGCCAAAACATATTTCAGTGTTAGACCGAATTGGCGGCGGAGATGCTTTTGCAGGTGGTTTTATGTACGGCTATTTGAAAGAATGGGATATAGAAACATGCACAAAGTTTGGTTGGGCTTGCGGTGCAATTGCCACTACATTATTAGAAGATTATGTTACACTATTTGACGAAAATCAGGTTTGGGAAGTATTTAAAAACAACAACTAAGGAGATAATATGAAAGAAGCAGATATCGGTATGGTTGGTTTGGCGGTAATGGGTGAAAACCTTGCCAAAAACATGTTGAACAAAGGTTTTATTGTTGCTGTATATAATAAAGAGCTTGAAATGGTTGATTCCTTTTTGGAAAAGACAAAAGGGCAGAAAGTTATCGGAACATATTCTTATAAAGAATTAGCTGACAATATTGAAAAGCCCAGAAAAATTATGCTTATGATTCGTGCTGGTAAGCCAGTAGATGAAGTTATTGAAAGCCTTATTCCGCATCTTGATAAAGGCGATATAATAATTGACGGTGGAAATTCACATTTTCCTGATACAATAAGACGAACTCAATATCTAGAAAGCAAAGGGCTTTTGTATATAGGAACAGGGGTATCTGGCGGTGAAGAGGGCGCATTAAAAGGTCCTTCTATAATGCCGGGAGGCTCAAAAGAGGCTTGGCAACATGTAAAACCTATATTACAGAGTATAAGTGCTAAGGTTGACGGCAATCCTTGCTGTGACTGGGTAGGCGAAGGCGGTGCAGGACATTTTGTAAAAATGGTGCATAACGGCATTGAATACGGCGACATGCAGCTGATATGCGAAACATATCATTTTATGAAAGACTATCTTGGACTTAGCGTTGACGAGATGCATAATATATTTGCAGAATGGAACAAAACAGAGCTTGACAGCTATCTGATTGAAATTACTGGCAATATTTTGGGTGTGAAAGACAGTGACGGCAAGCCGCTTATTGATAAAATCCTTGATACTGCTGGACAAAAGGGTACAGGAAAATGGACAGGAATTACTTCTATGGAAGAAGGAATTCCTTTGACATTGATAACAGAAGCTGTTTATTCTAGGTGTCTTTCTGCCATGAAAGAAGAAAGGGTTAATGCTTCCAAAGAATATGCCGATATCAAGAAAAACATACAGTTTCAAGGCGACAAAAAACAGATAATTGATGATCTACGCAAAGCCTTATATGCTTCTAAGATAATTTCCTACGCTCAAGGCTATACCCTTATGCGTTCGGCGGCTAAGACTTATAACTGGAATCTCAATTACGGCGGTATTGCTTTGATGTGGAGAGGCGGCTGTATCATACGTTCTGCATTTTTGGGCAAAATCAAGCAAGCTTATGAAAAAAACCCTAATCTAGATAATCTGCTTATGGATGATTACTTCAAGATCACTATAAAGCAATCTTTAGAAAGCTGGAGAAAAGTTGTATCAAACGCACTTCTTAATGGTGTGCCTATGCCTGCTATGAGTTCGGCACTTAGTTACTTTGACGGATACACGTCAGAGGTGTTGCCTGCTAACTTATTGCAAGCACAAAGAGACTATTTTGGTGCGCATACATATGAAAGAATAGATTCGCCTAGAGGCAAGTTTTTTCATACCAATTGGACAGGTGAGGGCGGAGATACATCATCAACTACATACGAGGTGTAAAATGAAAAGTTTTTCATGTGTTGCCAATAACAAAACAGGTTTAACAAAAGAAGAAATAAAAAACGCACTTTATAAAAGTATAGAAGGAAAAAATCTAAAAAGAGTGCTAATTGTACCCCCCGACTATACCAGATATCATTCTAATGCTGGTTATATAACCAATGTCTATTATCACGCCCTAAAAGATATTGCACATGTGGATATTATGCCTGCTTTGGGTACTCATGTTCCAATGACTTGTGAAGAATGTGCTGATATGTACGGCGATATACCCTTTGAAAAGTTTTTGGTGCATAATTGGCGTGATGATGTAATCAATGTAGGACCAGTCCCTGAAAGATATATGAAAGAGATTTCCGAGGACACTTGGAACTCTATTGTAGAATGTGAAGTCAATAAGATATTATTCAAAGATTATGATTTGATTATTTCTGTGGGACAGGTTGTTCCTCATGAAGTAATAGGCATGAGCAACCATTCAAAAAACATCTTAGTAGGACTGGGCGGCAGCAAAATCATCAATGCTTCACATATGGTAGGCGCATTGTACGGACTTGAAAGAATGATGGGCAAAGATCATACTCCCACTAGAAAGTTGTTTGATTATTGTATGGCTAATTTTTTGTATCATATTAATATATTATGGGTGCTTACGGTAACTACAGCACCTGGAGGTGTTATTCAAACACATGGTTTGTTTATAGGTAAAGACAGAGAGCCATTGGAACAAGCAATTAAGCTAGCGCAAGAAAAAAACCTTGACATTGTGGAAAAGCCTATTAAAAAATGTATAGTCTATCTAGATCCCAAAGAATTTAAAAGCACATGGTTGGGCAATAAAGCAGTTTATAGAACAAGAATGGCAATAGCTGATGAGGGCGAACTTATTGTACTTGCTCCAGGGGTGCATAAATTTGGAGAGGATAATAAAATTGATGGGCTTATCAGAAAGTATGGATATGTCGGCAGAGAAAAGGTTTTACAGCTTTTTAAACAAGAGGATGACCTAAAAAATAATATGAGTGCCGCTGCCCATCTTATTCACGGCTCATCTGATGACAGATTTAAAATAACTTATGCCGTAAAGCAAATTGAAAAAAGTGAGATAGAAAGAGTTAATTACTGCAGTGCAGATTATGAAGAAATGGCAAAAGTATATCCGCCTGACAAGCTCAAACTTGGTTGGAATATTCTTGATAATGGCGAAGAAGTGTTCTATATTCCCAATCCAGCATTGGGGTTATGGATTTCTAAAGGGAGACTATGAATAGTATAAAAAATAATACATTAAAAATAACTTATGCTGCTTTGTTTTTGGCGTTAGGAATGGCACTGCCCTTTTTAACGGGGCAGATACCTGAAATCGGCAATATGCTTTTGCCTATGCATATAAGCGTTATGTTATGCGGACTTATCTGCGGTCCGCTATACGGGCTTGGAATTGGAGCACTTACTCCTATATTAAGGTCTTTAATTTTTACTATGCCACCCTTAATGCCCACAGCTTTTTCAATGGCGTTTGAACTTGCAACATATGGTTTTGTTATCGGTTTGATGTATAAAAAATTGCATGGCAAAAGATTTGCTGTCTATGTGTCATTGCTAGTATCAATGATTTTGGGAAGAATCATGTGGGGGTTAGTGTCTATATACTTTTACGGTCTTGTAGGCAAGACCTTTACTTACGCTATATTTTTTGCAGGCGCCTTTTTAAATGCAATACCCGGTATAATCTTGCAATTTGTGCTGATTCCAGTTATTATTAAGGTAGTGAAAAACTTTAAAAGAGAACAACAGAGAAAATCTACTTATTAGAAAGATTTACAGGTGAAAAAATGAGTGAAAGAAAACCAAGAATTGTTTTTACTTTTGTAGAAGCGGGATTAGGGCATATAATGCCGATAACAGCAGTATATGATGCCTTTGTAAAAAAATACGGCGATCAATGTGAAGTTGTCAAGACATATTTTTATCAAGATAAGAAAGACCCTAATATGAAATATGTTGAAGATGAGTTTATCAAAGAAGTCAAACTTCACAATGCCAAAAAGGGCAGGGGTGCATTACAGTTTGCATTAATGGGTCTATTCGGCTCTAGATTTTCTATGAGATATCTCATGGAAAAAAGATATCATAGAGGATTAGCCCCTTCAATAGAATACCTTCAAAGCTTAGATGCTGATTTGATATTCAGTACGCACTTTTCAACCCTCTATTATGCAGCTGCTGCTAGAGAAAAAGGTCTTATCGACAGCGATATTGTAGCGTATTGTCCTGACCCTGTCATAGGAAGACAATGGGACAACAGAGTTGATCTAATAGGCTTAAGCAGCAGTGTCGGAAAACAAAAAGCTGAAAGAACCCGTTTTAAAAAAGGTCAGGTAGTTGAAATCCCTTTTCTTATTAGAGAAGCAGTAAAAGATTATGATAAGGATAAGGCGTTTTATCGAAAAGAGTTGGGTATTCCTCAAGATAATTTTACTGTATTGTTAGCTGACGGCGCTTACGGTGCAGGAAAGTTAAGAGACACCGTTATAAAACTGTTAAAGTCCAAAGAAAAAATGACTATAATAGCAGTATGCGGAAGAAATGAAAACCTATATAAAGAATTTTGCGGTCTGAAAGCTCCAGAAAATATTACATTTATGCCTTTTGGATTTACTGACAAAATGCTTTTGCTTTCTGCTTGCTGTGATTTGTTTGTAGGAAAAGCAGGTGCTAGCAACTTGGCTGAACCTTGTTATTTTGGTGCACCTCAGATAATTACTTTTTGTGCAACCCCAATAGAAAAATGGATATCAAGGCATTATACGCATTTTGTTAAAAGCGCAATTCAAATATCTGATGTCAATAAGGCTGTTGAAAAGATAGAAGAATGGATAAAGCACCCTGACAAGATGCAGCCGTATAAAGATGCGTGCGTATCTCAGCACAGAACGGACGGACCTATTCAGCTAGCAGACATTTTGTGGAACAGGTTATCTCAAAAGCAAAAATAATTTTAACTTATGTATATATATTAATCCCACTTTATTTTATATTGTGGGATTTTTCACTATTTATAGCACTATGTTTTTATTTTAAAAAAGTATATAATGTTCAATAAGATTAGCAATATCTATTAAAAGTGTTATAAATAGCACTAAAGAGAAGGATAATGGCAAGAAGATTATTATCGTGCGAAACGGGGTCGTTTAATAAGATTGGCGGAAATTTTGAGATTATAAAACTTCTTTATCAAGCAGGCTTTCAAGCTTATGATTTTTCTATGTTTGAAGGTCATGTTAACAGGCTGATTGATGCTGATAATTACCAGCAAAAAGCGCAAGAACTAAGACAATATGCAGACGGCTTGGGCATTGTATGCAATCAAGCACATGCACCTTTTCCCACAATAAAAGAAAATGACGATAATTATAATAATTACATCTTCCAAAAAATTACAAAAGCCATAGAAGTAGCATATATTTTGGGTGCCCGCACTATAATTGTTCATCCATGCAATAATTATACTGCCGAACAAAACGCTGATATGTACCAACGATTTTTGCCATATTTGAAAGACTTTGGAATGAAAATTGCTTTGGAAAATATGTGGAATAGAAAAAAAGGCGCTAAATATGTAAATAAGGCTGCTTGTTCGCACCACAAAGATTTTTTAAAACATCTGAGCCTTTTGGATGAAAGATATTTTACAGCTTGTCTTGATATAGGACATGCCGAAATGAAAGGGCTGAAAACAAGCGCGGTTAAGATAATTAATACTTTAGCCGACAGACTTACTAATCTTCATATACACGATAATGATTTGTGCGGGGATTTGCATCAGCTGCCCTTTACAGGCAAAATTAATTTTGAAGAGATTTTGGACGCTTTAAAACAAAATAATTATCAGGGCGATTTAACCTTTGAGGCAAACAACTATATCAAGCCGTTTCCTTTGGACCTCTACCCTAAGGCAGTAAGATTGCTGGCAGAAATAGGCAATTATTTTAAGGACAGATTAGAAAATTGAACAAATAGACTTCAGCGACTTTTTATCTTGTAAATAATATGATATATTCTTAATATCAAAGTGTATTTTTAGGGGGATTATTTATGCACTATTACAATCCTGTAATCAGAGGATTTTATCCTGACCCTAGTGTTTGTTATGCAGACGGTTGGTTTTATCTTGTTTGCAGCAGTTTTGAATATTTTCCGGGCATTCCTATTTTTAAAAGCAATAATCTTATAGATTGGGAGTTAATAGGGCATTGTCTTACTAAGACCAGCCAGCTTGATCTTAATCAAGTATCATCTTCAGGCGGATTATTTGCGCCGACTATTAGATATCATAAGGGCAGATTTTATATGATTGTTACTAATGTAAGCGGCGGCGGCAACTTTTTTGTTTATACTGACGATATAAACGGAGAATGGTCTGACCCTATTTTTGTTCTTCATCAAGGGATTGACCCGTCACTTATGTTTGACGGCGATAAAGTATATTTTACAGGCACAGGAACGGACGAAAACGGAAAATCAGGTATCTGTCAATGTGAAATAGATATAGAAACAGGCAAAATCTTAACACCCTCAAAATGCATAAGCCAAGGCAGCGGCGGACGGTATGTCGAAGGTCCGCATCTGTATCACATCAATGATTATTATTACCTTATGATGTCCGAGGGCGGAACAGAATATGGGCACATGCTGACATTATTTAGAAGCACTGACCCATACGGACCTTTTGAGGCTTGTCCCTTTAATCCTATTTTGACCAATCGCAATTTGGGTGGCTATAAGATTCAGGGAGCCGGACACGCCGATTTAACCCATGATGAGCAAGGCAATTGGTGGTTGGTGCATCTTGCGTTTAGGCAGATTGACAAGTGGAAACCTTTTCATCATCTGGGACGTGAAGTGTTTTTGCAGCCTGTTAGCTGGACAAAGGACGGATGGATAAAAACAGGCGTTGATGGCACGTCAAGAATTGGATATACGAAGTTAGACGGAAAATGGAGCATACTTAATGAAGATGAACAAAAACAACAGATATGGCAGCCCAACCAAAAAGAAGCGTGCTTTTTAAGACGCCCTGATTACAGTCTGTACCGTTTTGAAAATAATAGATTTTATTTAAAAGGCACTATAGATACTCTTGACGGTATTGGCAACCCCACTTTTTTGGGTATTCGCCAAAAAGAATTTGATTGTATTATGTCATGCAGTATTAACGGACAGACTATGACAATCGGACAAGAAGCAGGTTTAAGTGTTTATATGAGAGAAAACAATCATTATGACCTATTGGTTGAAAAGGAAGATAATAATTATTATATAAAACTAATACTAAAAATAGGTGAACATGGTTTTATTATTAATAGCATTAATTTAAACCATTCGGATATAAAATTAAAGATAACAGCTAATGCGGGAATTTATATGTTTTATGCTAAAGGCGATCAAGATGATTATACTTATCTTGGCAGGGCAGAAACTAAGTATCTTTCAAGTGAGGTAGCAGAAGGTTTTACAGGCGTTATCTTGGCGGCATATTGTGTTGCTGATAAAGAGGGTAAGAGCGGCTGGGTAGAATATCAACTGATAGAATAAATTACCATAACTTAGCTTTAGCAGTATAAACATTTTTGGAAAAGCTTTTTTCGCTGATTATATCTGTAATATCTTCTACAGAGCATAGGTTATGAATACAAGGTTTGCCAATCTTTCGAGAATCCAAAAGGAGAACTTTTCTTTTTGACGCCCCTAGCATAACCTTTCTAATATTGTTTTCTTCAACAGCATTATCAGTAAGAATCCCTTCAACTGTAAGTGTACGTACAGAAATAAAGCATATGTCAGCATTAAATGATTTTAGATATTTTTCGGCATGCGACCCCACAAAAGCAAGCGAATTATTGATTAATTGCCCGCCTGTGCAATAATTTTTGATTTTCAGCTCTCCCAGCATTACACTTGCTTTGGCGCTGTTGGTTACTACTATTATTTCCTTAAAATCCTTTAAAAAAGGTATAATTGACAGGCTGCTTGTAGATGAATCAAGCATGATAAGATTGCCGTCATGGATAAGCGAAACCGCTTTTTTGGCAATTAGTATTTTTTCATCGTTATGTTCCCTTTCTCTTATATATAACGGGAGATTTTCGTCTAAACCCAAAGGTTTTAACAAAACGCCGCCATGAGTTCGGATAACTTTTCCTTCAGCTTCTAAGCTAGTCAAATCCCGCCTTACAGTAGGTTCACTTATAAAAAGCTTTTTAGAAAGTTCTTTTATAGATGTGCTTTCGTTGTATGAAAGCAGCTCCAAAATATCTTTTTCTCTATCGTCTAACGGCACCTAATTTGACTCCTGTTATGATTGATTGATTAAAAAATCAAGGTATTATTGTCAATATATGATTGAAACGCTCAAACAATCTAATCAATATTGACAATTTTGATCAGCGATATTATAACATACTAAAGCAGTCAAATCAATTAAGATTATAATTTTTAGGAGATATATATGCCAAAAGTAATATTAGATTGGAAAACGGCGGAAAGTTTTATTACAGACACTTTTATAAAAGTAGGAGTACCCCAAGAGGATGCTAAGATATGTACTGATGTATTGTTGGAGTCTGATAGACGCGGTATAGAGTCACATGGATGTAACCGCTTTAAGCCTATTTATATTGACAGAATTAAGGCAGGGATTCAAAACCCTGTAACCAATTTTGAAATTGTCAAGCAAACACCGACTACGGCAGTAATTGACGGTCATGACGGAATGGGTCAGGTTATAGGCTACAAATCAATGAAAATGGCTATCGAAAAAGCCAAAAAATACGGAATGGGTATGGTAGCTGTAAGAAACTCCTGTCACTATGGAATAGCAGGCTATTACTCTACAATGGCAGCTAAAGAAGGCATGATAAGTTTTAATGGAACTAACGCAAGACCTTCTATTGCACCTACTTTCGGTGTGGAAAATATGCTTGGCACCAATCCGCTTACAATAGGGTTTCCTACCGACGAAGAATTTCCTTTTGTGTTAGACTGTGCTACTTCAATCATCCAAAGAGGCCGAATTGAATATTATGACAGAGAGGGCAGAAGTACCCCTCAGGGCATGGTTATCGGCGCTGACGGACATACTAAGACAGATTCTAAGCAGATTTTAATAGACCTTAACACAGGCGACGCCGCACTTGCGCCTTTGGGCGGAATCGGCGAGGAATTTGCCGGATATAAGGGCTATGGTTATGCTACTGTGGTAGAAGTTTTATCAGCGGCTTTGCAGGCAGGCAATTATCTCAAAATGCTTACAGGCATAGGTGAAAACGGCGAAAAGAAAAAGTTCCATTTGGGTCATTTCTTTATCGCAATAGACACTAAAGCATTTATGGGATTGGATTCTTTCAAAAAGACGGCAGGCGACATTATGCGTGAACTTAGAGCGTCCAGAAAAGCCCCCGGAGAAGAGAGAATTTATACTGCAGGTGAGAAGGAATATCTTGTATGGCAAGAGAGAAAAGACAGCGGTGTTCCTATCAATGAAGCCGTTCAAAAAGAAATGAGTCAGGTAAGAGATGACTTAGGCTTAACTCAATATGTGTTCCCTTGGGAGAAATAAATTATGGATTATATGAAAGAATCGTTAAAACGCCATTATGAATGGAAAGGAAAAATAGAGGTAAAACAGCGTATAGATGTCAAGACCAAAGAGGATTTGTCTTTGGCTTATACACCTGGTGTTGCTGCGGCATGTCTTGAAATTCAAAAAGACAACAGCCTGTCCTATGACCTTACAAGACGGTGGAATACAGTTGCTGTGGTAACTGACGGAACAGCGGTGTTGGGGCTTGGAGATATAGGACCTGAGGCAGGTATGCCTGTTATGGAAGGCAAGGCGCTTTTGTTTAAGGCTTTTGGCAATGTGGATGCAATTCCTATTTGCATTAAGTCCAAGGATGTTGATGAAATCGTAAAGACTGTATATATGATTTCAGGCAGTTTTGGCGGAATCAATCTTGAGGATATATCTGCGCCCAGATGCTTTGAAGTTGAAAAAAGACTTAAAGAAATATGTGATATTCCTGTTTTTCATGACGATCAGCACGGTACAGCTATTGTCTTAGGTGCAGCGTTAATCAACAGCTTAAAGCTTGTCAAAAAAGATATAAAAGATGTAAAAATCGTGGTTAATGGTGCGGGCAGTGCAGGTATTGCAATAACCAAATTTATATTAAGTCTAGGAGCACAAGATATTCTTGTATGTGACAGATGCGGCATAATATGCGAAGGCATGGAACATCTTAACCCCGCACAGCAGGAGATAAGTAAACTAACCAACAAAAACAAAGAGCAGGGTAATTTGGCGGCGGCAATGAAGGGTGCTGATGTGTTTATCGGCGTTTCTGCTCCCAACATCGTAAACGAAGAAATGGTTGCTTCTATGAATTCCCGCTCTATAGTATTTGCAATGGCTAATCCTGTTCCTGAAGTAATGCCCGAAGTGGCACTAAAAGCAGGTGCAGAAATTGTGGGTACAGGAAGAAGCGATTATGCCAATCAGATAAACAATGTTTTGGCGTTTCCGGGAATATTCAGAGGGGCGTTGGATGCAAGGGCAAGCGAAATAAACGAGCAAATGAAAATTGCGGCGGCTTATGCTTTGGCTGATCTAATAAATGAAAAAGAGCTTTCCAAAGAATATATTTTGCCTAAGGCCTTTGATGAAAGGGTGGCAGCGGCTGTTGCTAAGGCTGTTGAAAAAGCAGCAAGAGATACAGGTGTAGCTAGAAAATAATCAAAATTTCTTAATAACCTTTTTACAACATACAAATTAACTAAAAAAAGAATACAAACTGACAAAGCTGTTAGTTTGTATTCTTATATTATATCAGCAAAAAAACAGGAGGAGATGCAGGGTGAATCTTCATAAGTATTATTCAGGTCTTAACGGCACAACATCAGTTTTATTAGCATTGGCAATAATTATGTTTGCAGGCTTTCTGATGACAAGACTGACCAAATTATTAAAACTGCCTAATGTTACAGGATACATAATTGCGGGAATATTAATAGGCCCTTCTGTTTTTGGATTGGTTTCAAAGGGTTTTATCTCTAATATGGGATTTGTTAGTGATATTGCTTTGGCTTTTATTGCTTTTGATGTAGGCAAATTTTTTAAAAAAGAAATGCTCAAAAAAACAAGCTGCCGAATATTTTTGATTACCTTTTTTGAAGCCCTGCTCTCAGGTGCATTGGTTACATTGTTATTAAAAATAGTTTTCAAATTGCCGCTGAGCTTTTCTTTTTTGCTGGGCGCAATTGCTACAGCCACTTCGCCTGCAAGTATAATGATGACTATCAATCAATATCATGCACGAGGAGATTTTGTTAATACTCTTTTGCAGGTTATAACCCTGAATAATGTAATCTGCTTATTTGTTTTTAGCATCACTACATCCATAATCACTGCTAATTCTGGCACCCTTAATGTTTTTACAATACTTATGCCGATAATTTATAATTTTATAGTAATTATAATAGGCTTTTTATGCGGATTGTTGTTAGGAAGTCTACTTCGCCATAGAAGCAAGGATAATAGGCTTATCATTGCCGTCGCAATGCTTTTGGGACTAGCCGGTATATGTACGATTTTTAATATTTCGCCGCTTCTTAGCTGCATGGTTTTTGGGGCAACTTATATCAACTTCAAAAAAGACAATGAGTTGTATAAACAGTTAAATAATTTTACACCGCCTATTATGAGTCTGTTTTTTGTTTTGTCAGGCATGAGTCTTAACTTTTCTGCTCTCAAAACGGCAGGGTTAATAGGTATAAGCTTTTTCTTATTAAGATTTTTGGGAAAGTATATAGGTGCATACTTGGGCAGCATGATAGCAAGAAAAGACCAAAAAACCAGAAAGTATCTAGGGCTTGCATTGTTGCCTCAGGCAGGCGTAGCCATAGGACTTGCTTTTTTGGGAGTAAGGATGCTTCCAGAAGGTTTAGGCAATATGCTTTTGACAATTGTTTTATCTTCATCTGTCTTGTTTGAACTTATAGGTCCTGCGTGTGCCAAGATGTCATTGTTTTGTGCAGGCTCAATACCAAAGGAGTGTAAAAAGCCAGAAGAAGTCAAAGAATTAATTTAAAAGAGATAACCCAAAATAATGCTTACAGAAAAAACGGCTGTGAGCATTTTTTTATTCTCATAACAATGTAGTGATGTATCGCTTTAGAAGACAGCAATGACAAGAGTATTAAAATATAGTATTATCACATTATAAAATTATAAAAATAAAAAACTATAGCTTTGATGTTTTTTGTTTTGACGGTAAGAAGTAATTAGCGTTATGGAAAAAAAGGGAATACTTTTGGCAGTTATTGCCGCTGCGTTATATGCTTTGAGCATACCTATATCAAAAATATTATTAGACTATGTGCCTTCTATTATGATGGCTGCCTTTTTATATATTGGAGCAGGCGTGGGTATGTTTTTTGTTATTGCAGGAAAAAAGCTTCTAAATCTAAAACGAAAAGAAGAACATCTTAGCAAAAAAGAAATACCTTATATTATGATTTTGATTTTTTTTGATATTGCGGCACCGATTAGCCTTATGTTTGGGCTAAAATTAACCACAGCATCCAATGCTTCACTTTTGAATACTTTTGAAATAGTTATAACCTCACTTATAGCATTATTTATATTCAAAACCAAAATCCATCCACGTGTATGGATAGGAATTGCTTTAATTACTGTCTCAACAATTATATTGTCATTAAAAGATGTGAGCGGATTATCTTTTTCGTATGGGTCTTTGCTTGTATTGCTGTCCTGTATTTTATGGGGATTTGAAAACAATATAACCAAAAAAATCTCAGGCAAAAATCCCAAGGAAATAGTAATGATAAAAGATATCTTTGCAGGTTTTGGCTCGCTTATAATAGCCTTGAGTTTTGGAGAAAGAACAGGGGCTTATGCGGCAATTTTGATAACAATGCTTTTGGGTTTTGTGGCATACGGACTTAGCAGTATGGCTTATATATATTCACAAAGAAGGCTGGGTGCACCAAAAGCCAGCCTGTATTATGCTGTAGCGCCTTTTATAGGCGTAATCTTTTCATTTTTGATATTTAGGGATAAGATAGGCGTAATTTATATTATTTCACTTGTTATTATGCTGATAGGAGCATGGTTTGCAGCAAGCAACAAACCCCTATTTAATAAAAAACCCAGTCAAAACATAAAAAATCTTTAGCAACAGATAATTTTTTAATTTTTTGATTAAAAAAGCTTTTATTATAAAGAATTAATATTTTATAAAATTGACCGCATAAATAGTGTTGTGATATTATGAAGCTATACGTTTAAGCTTGGAGAAAATAATGAGAAATAATCAAAAATTACTTGATTATATAAAACAAGGTTGGATAAATTGCGTTGTAGATAAGCGGCAAAATTATGACAATGATGATTTGCCTGTGGTTGCGCCTTTTACTCCGCCGTGCCTAAAAGGACTTTTTAGGACTTTATTTTATTGGGATACATATTTTACTAATGTCGGTTTGTTGATTGACAATAATTATCAAATGGTAAAAGACAATTTGCTTAATTTCGCTCATTTTATTGAGCAGTATGGATATATCCCCAATTCTGCCAAAAAAGAATATATCAATGACAATACAATGCCAGGGCATATCAATTATTATGCGGATAGGCTAAAAAAAGATAAAAAAGAAGTTACTCATGACTTTGTCTTAAGCAAGCTTGCCGAAGGAGAGGGCGGCTGGGACACCACGCCCAGATATTTTGATAAAGGGTTTGATTATGCTCCTATTGACCTAAACTGCCTTGTATATTTGATGGAAAAAAACCTTAGCTTTTTTTACGGACTAAAGGGTGATTCAAAAAAGCAAAAGCAATATCTTAATTTGGCAAAAACAAGGCACAAGGACTTGATGAACCTGTGTAAAGGCGATGACGGAATTTATTATGATTATAATGCCAAAGAAAACAAAAGGTCAGATTATATAACAGGAGCCAGCTTTTATCCTTATTTTGTAGGCATTGAAACAAGTGATAAGGGAATAGACAAGCTGTTAAAAGAATTGGAATATCCCTTTGGGCTGTCTTGCGTGCAAAACAGAAACCAAGAAGAAATTATGCAATGGGATTTTCCCAACCTTTGGCCACCGCTTATTTTGATAGCTGTAAGGGGATTGAAAAA
>CALAYY010000155.1 GCA_937895465.1 uncultured Clostridia bacterium
GACCGCTATTCCATAAAAAAGTTGATGTAGCAGCGCTTACACTTATACCAACGAAAAAATCTCCCCCATCTATATACATCATCTCTTCGCGGTCCATTTCCACGAAGCCTTGGGGCAGTCTCAAGTTGCTTGTTCTTAAAGCCATTTCCATAAGTTTTTTCTCAAAATAATATAATTTTGATAAAAAGACTTATACTATCATCTAATCATTAGTTAGAAAACTTGTTATAACAAAATTTATGATACTACGCATTAATATACTTGTCAAGGATAATTTTGTGCTTTATTTTTAATTAATACAAATAGAGATGATGTCAATATAATAAGTTTCTATATGCTTTATTGGCTTTTAAGGTTGAAATATAGCAATCTGTTACACCTTACATAAAAAGCTCATTTAAAGGAGTTTATGAGATAACACATTGATTGATTTTTGTTTTCTCTAAATTCGATTTTGGACATTGTTTTCTTTTCCTAACATAATAGCCCTTATAAGGGCTATTATGTTAGGAAATTATGATAACAAAATTTTTTAATCATTAATTCATTTCAAACAACAACTTTATTTATATATTTTTTTATACTGAATGCTTAATTTTACTTGAGTTATATGTATTGGCATAATCAAAATAGAACAAAAAAATACTAAGATAATGTTAAAAGTCACGGGAATGAAAATCCATTCAATTATTAAATAAATTATCAAAGATAAAATTAACAATCCGTTTTCTAATATAGATAATTTAATGCTTCTAAAGAAATTTAACTTAAGTTGATTTATTATGACTGCACAAATGCTCAATATGCAAGCAATAATTATATGGATTATAGATACTTTTTTGCATACTACATTTGCAAATATTGTAATGCCCAAAAACAAACCATAAACAAAGACAGAAAAGAATAATGCTTTTCCTATCTTCAAACGTTCTTTTTGTTCTTTATCTATATCCTTTGAAGAAAAAAATGAATAATAGTCGTCAAAAATATCATATTTGATTAAATTTTTTTCATCAATCATCTCATCCTTTTCTGCCTTTTTACGCTTTCCTATAAGCACAATAAGAACGATTGATAAAAACGTTATTAAACCTAATATTAAAAGTATTTTCCAATCGTTTTTTAATAAAGTAGATGGGATAAATCCTAAACAAAATATAATTATTAATATAAATAATGTGAAAAAGAAAAACCATTTTTTTCTTAAGGCTTTTAGTTAAAATCGATTTTTCAATACTAATTAACGCAATAAAAAAAGTTAGATACTGTGAAACAGCCCACAAATCCCAAATATAATGATTCGTCTTTAATGCACGGTAAGTTAATGAATATGATAAAAGATTAGCCAAAAAAAGCACATAAAAAGTGATAGCTATAATAAATGGTTTTTTCTTTCTCATTATTTATTAAACACTTATATCAACCCAATAAAGTATTTTAAGCTAACGTTTATACCTTTTCTTTAAATTAAGGCATCGGCATAAGTTAAGGCGATAGAACCTATAGCTGCAAGCCTAATTAAGCCTCCAATTATACCGCCTATAGCACTGCCAATTACTCCAACGATTCTCACACCAAGTTTCGTACCCATTGCTGTAATCCATGCTGCAAATTTATAAATACCCAAACCTATTAAAGTCGCACACTTGTTACTACTAAATTTATAGTACCCAGCATTAATATACTTGTCAAGCATATTTTTGTACTCATCTTTAATTATTAAAAATAAAGATGATGTCAATATTGAGAAAATTTTTTATTCTTTAATGGGCTTTTATCCAAGACTGCAGCATAGCAATCTCACTTCGCCTCGCAAAAACAGCTCATTTTTAGACGCTTTTCGTGACAACACATTGATTGATTTTTATTTTCTCTAAATTCAATTTTCATAACAGAATCAAAATCTTAAATGATCTAATTTTTATTAAGAAAAAATAATCGAGCTAGTCGTTCTCTTTCAATAAAAATAAAGTCAAAGATAATACCATATGAAATAATATAGCCTAAAAATTTTTCAAAGTTATGTTCTTCTGCTGTTTTATACAAAAAAGCACATATAGTTATTATAGTTATTGGTAAACATATTTGTGTAATATATTGTTTAATTGAAAGTGAATATGCTTCTTTTGCTTTATAGTATTTAATTAAATATGCAATACTTATTACCAAAATAGTATAGATAAAAGTAATCCAAAAAAATTTACTATTAAGGTATCCATTTATTAATAAGCTAAATGGAATTAATATCAATATTGGCAGAATAAAAATATATATACCGCTAATAAATAAAACTTGTGATTGTTTAATAAACTTTTTTTGTTGCCATTCTACCATCTCTTTTCTTTGCATTATTTTTATTCCCTTATTATAATTAAAATTAAAATATTTAAATAATATTAATATTATTGATAATCTAATAACAATAAAAGAAATAATAAACCATTGAAATAATAAAAATGAAATAATCGCAAATGTCATTTCAACCAAATTTAATAAAATTATCGCTATTTTGCTTATCACACTTTTTGATTGAAAAGATATAATTGAAAAGAAATAAATATAATTACAAGCTATTAAAGAAATAATCCATTGATCTATATCTTGAAAAGGATCTAAAAATAATTTATATTTTATAAATAAGTAAGCAACAAGAAAAAAATGTAGCATACTTAAGATTTGATAAATAATTATACTTCTAGTTTTCAATTGATATTCCTCATTAACGCACTTTAGATTGTAGTTGAAACCAATCAAATATTCTTAAATGGGCTAATTCAATTAATGTCATAATCTAATTTAATCCTTTCTAAAATAATGAGCAATACGAGCTATAATAGTCAAATACATAGTTAATACTACAGATAACAAAATTAAAATGTAGTAGTTTTTTAATAATAAAGCTAAAGTTACAATTCCTATAAAAAAAATAACTAAAATCCAAGAATATGAGAGAGCTATTTTCTTATACAGTTTGTAATAATCTGAGCCTTCTAATGCTTTGTTTTTGTTAAAAAATAAAACAACAAAAAGCACCCCTGTAACCAGCAAAAAAGACCCAGAACCAAGTAAATATGGTAACATAATCCCTCCTTTTAAAGGCATTAATTTTTATACTTTTCAATATTATATTTTAGTCTAATATTTTGTTTTCTCTAAAATCAATTTTGGCATAATTACCTCAAAAGAAATTGCAATGCAACAAAGATTAAGCTAATAAAAAATAACAAATTAAACAAATGAGCCATAAAGGATTTTAATATACTTAAGCTAATATATTTATGTTCGCTTTTCAAGATATTCATTTTTTTATTTAGCTTGAGCGCTGTAATATTTGCTCTAAGCTCTAAGTATGTTGTAAAGGTATAATAAATTGAAGCAAAAGATGAAAACACTATTGATATATAATGTATAATGCTAATATTAATAATATTGTAGAAAAAGGTATTCACTATTGAGTAGACAAAATAGAGCATTAATATAAAAGCAATAAAAAACATAGCCTTTGCGATTTTGTCTAAAAGACTATGTTCTCTTTTAATAGTTAAATAATGTCCAAATTCATGAAGAACAACCGCTGTTAAATGCAAAGAGTTCAAGAAATCACCATTGATGTGAATTCTTTTTTGTTTTGGCGAATAATTATTTTGGTTAAGAGAACTTTCTATACTTATTTCACTAGTTGATAAAGCATGTTTTAATTCAGTACAAACTTCATAAACATCAAAACTGGGCTTTTTGTCAGAAAGCGGAATCAGGCATAATAAA
This sequence comes from uncultured Clostridia bacterium, assembly GCA_937895465.1. Lineage (GTDB taxonomy): Bacteria > Bacillota > Clostridia > Christensenellales > DUVY01 > DUVY01. Next base: position 3,766 of record CALAYY010000155.1, read on the forward strand.
TAGGTAATGAGTATTGATACGCTAATCCAAATCATTTATCACGATTTCCTTTCCAATTCTTGAATTTTCTTATCATGTCTCTAGCCTCAGCAAAAAGAAAATATATTGTAAAAGGAGCTTCTAATAAAACAAGAAAATAAAATATATATTCCCAATATAAAAAACCACTCTTTTCAGAAAAATCCAATGCCAAATAAGCTAGTATCATAATTAAGAATCCAATGGCACCCATAATACTGGACTTTCTGTTAATGTTTAGGACTGCTTGTATTATACAAAAACCTAACACAAATAAACACGAAATTATCTCCATTATCATGATATACCTACAATATTAAGATATTATATTTGCCCTTTTATTAAGGTTTTTTTATAAAGCCGATAGGTGTTTTATTCTTATTTGATTTTATCTTTTTGTTGAGTTTCTTGTTGGTTTTCTTTATCAATTTTTCTAATTTTATATGCTGGTAATTCCATTAATCCTGATACAGGCAACATAATAAAAACCAATAATAATGGAAAATTAATATCTTTTATCAAAGCAACGATTCCATATATAAAAATAAATAAAGCATAACAGCCGCATAATCCAATAAGAATATAATAAATAACTTTAGATTTCTTTTTCATATTTAATATCTTCCCTCCCTGAGTATAAAGTAATTTCATTAAATATTAAGCTTTATATCAATTTTTTTAACCATTATATTATCTATAGTCGTTTATTTTTATTTCCTTTAATTTTTTAATATTATTTCTCTGATAGTTACAAAGATAATATCTGTAAATGAAAAAAATACAAAGTATAAGCAAAACTCCATGGCTATTTCTGGTAAATGTCTTTGGAAAGCTCCTACAATGAATAAGACTATTATGCTTATAATAAAAATCAAAATATGTATTAATATTTTTCTTAACATCGGCTTTCACACCTTAGCTCTTTAGGATATAATTAATCAGCTTTTATGCTTGGTTTTTTCTTTTAATCACACCTGCATTTTCTAAAGAAATAAGCAATTGTATAAAGAATTAAGGAGGCCACAAAAACTGCAAGACTAATTCGCATAAGAATCATATTTACATTGAAAATGCACGCTATCAACATTGTTATGCCCACAATCCCCAATAAAGTTGCGATTACATAAAAGATTAAGAACTTTTTGTTTTTCATAATAATTCCTCTATTAATACTATATTTTTATAAGCCTTTAAAAACTAATTTACTTCTTATCCTTAAAGCCATTTCCATAAGTTTTTCCTTCAAATATTAAAATTTTGACAGAAAGACTCACAATCATAATATCATTAATTAAAAACATTCATTACAACTATATTTATAGTACTTGTAATTAATATACTTGTCAAGTATGTTTTTGTACTTATTTTTAAATTAAAATAACAAAATCATATGATCATGTGTTGTTTCTTTCTTTAATATAATAACCCTAACAGCGCTATGTTAGGATTATACAAGTATATTAAACATTAATATAAAACCGATAACAAATATTACCATCAAAGCTATAATAGGAATTGCCAACAAATCTCCTAAAATAATAGAATTTTCTTTTACTATAGTGTTATGCATGCAATCTGATTCAAAAAAAATTGGTTGATAATTATTACTTCGCTCTTTTTTTCGCCGATAAGCCAAAAATTTTATCTCTATTACACCGTCTTGAATCACTTCAAAGGTTTGATCACATTTATAAAAATTTAAAATACTTTGTATATCTCCTAGTACGCCTCCAAGTAAGCTTATAAACCAAGAAATTAAAAAAACAAAAACATTGACAAATCTTTCAGTGTGCTTAATTATAATGCGATGCTTGCCGCTATCAATATTTAAATTTAATGATGAAGTCCCTTTTTCATCATACTTAACAGGAAACTTTTTAGAATCAAACCAAAAACTAGTTTTTCTTTTTATACTTTTATCTACTCTAAATCTAAATGTTATATTATACATAATAAAAAAACCTTTGTTTTCTTAAAGTCCAAATTAAGACATTAGTTTTGCTTGTTTTCTTCTTTGATTATAATTTCCAATCGTTTTGCCATTTCTTTAAAATGCCGTAAGCTTTGAAATAAACCTATAACTATAATCCAAAAAATTATCATAGCAAAAAGCGATATTTTAGCTATGATAGTAAAGTCATCCGTATTAGGAACAATAAAAACAACTAATAATGATAATATAAAGGATGGGATATAGCTAATTGCTAACCATATTAAATTGGGTTTATTAACTTTCATTTTAATCAAAATTGAAACAACCAATATTATAATTGATGTCAAAAAAGGAAGACAAAAGGCTATTAAAACAAAAATTGATTCAGCTTGCGTCATATCTCCTCCTGTTAGCCAGAACATATCTCATTAGCATTATACCGATAATGTCAATTATATACACAATAATAGAAATTATAAATTTTAAGAGTTCTTTGTTCATTGTCTTATATTTATATTAATCATTAGAGAAAAACTTGTTACATCTAAATTTAGATTATCAAGCATTTATATACTTGTCAAGTATTTTTGTAAATGATTTTATGATTATTATCTTCTTCGATATCCAATAATCTTTTTAACATTAACACTTCGCATACAAATGATGCAATACCCAAAAGCAAAACTAAAGAGAATAATATAAAGAACATATCTTCATCAAGTAATTTTCTAAAAGCGACTTCCGATAAAATATATATCAAAATCTTTAACACAAAATCAAATATAGAATACGGCTTAACTCTGTCAGATCTTAATTCTTTCTTTCTGGTCATTATTTCACTTGAAATTGCAATGATTAATAAAGGTAAGAAAACCAATAACACATTCCAATTTTTTATTTCTTCAAACTTTACAAGATAAAACATATTAAAAATGCACAAGAACAAGTTCAAACTATTCCAAAGAAACGACCTATAGACATATCCTTTTAATTTATCCATATTAACGCACTTAGCTATTTTGCCTTTTTGATTTTAAAAAATCAATTATTTGTTAAGCCTGTTATAATAGCGTAATATAATATTCATATCAAAATCAAATGTCAGATCTCTTGCAATGAAAGTATTGATATCATTTGATATCCGACTTTTTAGTGGGTCTTAGAATGGAACTAATTAAACTGAAAACAGACCCTATAATTACTAGAATAAAGCTAATTACTCGTAATGTCTCATTGTCTTTTGCCAAATGTATTGCACCAAGCACTATAGCCATAATAAAGATTATAGCACTAACAACTAATAAGATTATAGATGCGATTTTTCTAAAATTCATTTTACTACTCCTTTATCCCTTTTAATTAATTGATATTTTGGCATGGGTGTTGATAATCATAAGGCATATTGACGCCGTTTAAAATCTAAAATTGATTCCTTTCCATCAATTAGCAAAAAGGATAATATAGCCTATAGAATCAGTTTTCTTATTTCTCTTGATTGTCATTGAGTTTATCTTGTTTAGTTTTGGTCTTTTGAACTATAACGGTGTCATAAATTTGATAAAAAATAAAAAATAAAAAATAGACACCTATAGCAATATAAGAACACAAGAAAAAAACTCTATAAAACTGTGCCAAAATAACAAATACTATTAAAATCACGCCAAGCACAACCGTTGCAATAATCAAAATCTTCTTATACTTATTGTATTTTGCTCTTGACATTTTTTGTTACCCCCTGTTACAAAAATTACATGTCCTAAAGAATATACTCCTAATGGGCATCTGATATGTCAATGTACAATATAAATATATATTTGTTATTAATTATATAATAATCCATAATAAATTGATTGTCAATATAGAAAATCAAAAATATAAACAGACCCACAGCTTATAGTGAGTCTGTTTTAAAGGAAAATAATGAAAAAAAGATAATTCCTTAACAAAATCTTATAATATTGCAGCAAAAAATATCAACGCAAGTATAGCCATACCGCCAAAAACAACAATATAATCAAGCACCTTAACAGAAATCTTAAGGTTTTTATATAATCCACCGTAACGAGTCAAATCTTTTCTTTCCGCACTTTGAAAAAGGTTTTCTTTTTTTATGTTTTTATCAAGTTGATTTATCATTTTCTCACCAAATATTTTCTCATATCAATGGCAACAGCAACTAATATTATCAAACCTTTTACAATATATTGCAAATCAGACGATACCCCCAGCCATTGAAGCGCTATTACTATTATTTGCAATAAAAACACGCCCAGCACTATACCAGACACCTTGCCTGTTCCGCCTGTAAACGAAACACCGCCTATTACGCATGCCGCAATGGCATCAAGCTCGGCATTGGCACCGCTTGTAGCATTGTTTGAACCTACACGTGCAGCTTCTATAAATCCAGAAAATCCATACAAAATACCTGCCAGCATAAAGACTAAGATTATAGTCTGTGTAACATTAACACCCGAAACATTGGCAGCTTCAGGATTGGCGCCTACTGCATACATATTTTTTCCCATTACTGTCTTATTCCATATAAACCAAACTATTGCTACCGCTATTATTGCATAAAACACATAATAAGGAACTGCCGTATCTCCTATAAAGATTGTTCCTTTTACTATTTCTTTGTATTGATCGGTAAGTCCAGCTATGGGCTGTCCGCCGTTATTTCCAGACATCATATAAATCAACATAACGCCGTAAATAATCAATTGCGTGGACAAGGTTACAATAAACGGATGCAGTTTGAACTTAGCAACACAAAAACCGTTAAAAGATCCAATTATTCCGCCGATTGTCATGACAAGCAAAATGACTAGGATAATTGGCCATGTGTCCATATTGGGCCACATTTTGTTGGCAAATTCACTTGCAGGTTTTTGCAGTAATGATGCTGATATCAGCATCGTCAAACCCAAAATCCTGCCTGCCGACAAGTCTGTTCCTGTAAGCACTATAATCCCGCCTACCCCCAAAGCCAAGAATAATGAGTACGCAACCTTTTTCAAAATATCAATAATTGAAGAAAAAGACAAAAATGTGTTACTAAGCCCTTTGGTAATAGAAAAAATTTCTACATATATAATCAATATGGCAAAGATTATATAAATCGCATTGTTTATAAAAAAATCAAACCACCATTTTAATTTGTCTTTTTTATTCAGTGCCTTATAGGTCAGATATTTGTCTTTCAAAGATTTCTTAAACTTGCCACCTATTTTTGAAAAAAAACTTTTTATATTACTCATAAAAACTCTCCCTTTATACATACTTGGCAGCAAGTGCCATTATCTCTTCTTGAGTGGTAATTTGGGGATTGACTTCTCCTGCCAGCCTGCCATTAGACATAACTATAATTCTGTCGCAAACACCCAACAACTCACACATTTCACTAGAAACCATAAGTACGGTTTTGCCTTCATTAGCAAGGTCAATCATCAACTGATAAATTTCATATTTAGCACCTACATCTATTCCCCTAGTAGGTTCGTCAAGCATCAATACCTCTGGTTTGGTTAAAAGCCATCTACCCAAAATAACCTTTTGCTGGTTGCCGCCTGAAAGTGAACGTATCTTAGTTGATTGCGAAGGTGTTTTTATTCTCATTGCATCAACTGCCCATTTCGTATCTTTTTTCATTAACTTTTTTTGAAGATATATTTTAAACTTCAAATAGCTGTTAAGATTAGCTATTGCGGTATTTTCAGTAATATCCAGCACCCCAAAAATCCCGCGAAGCCGCCTATCCTCAGTAATAAGCGCAAATCCATTTTTCTTTGACTGTGTGGTATTACGGTTATTAATTGTCTTGCCGTGCAGTTTTATTTCACCGCTTTTTTTGGTAGCAACTGCAAAAATAGTTTCCAATAATTCTGTCCGTCCTGCTCCGATAAGTCCGGCAAAACCCAAGATTTCACCTTTTCTTGCAGTAAAGCTGACATCTTTGAGATTGACATATTGAGCTGTCAGATTATTAACTTCTAATATAACTTCCGAAGGTGTATTGGTTTTTGGCGGATAGACATTGGTCAATTCCCGTCCTACCATCTGCTTAATCAAAGTATTTATGGTAAGTTCTTTGGCAGCAGTTGTGGCAATCCATTTACCGTCACGCAAAACTGTTACCTCATCAGAGATTTCTAATATCTCTTTCATTCTGTGGGATATATAAATAATTCCGCATCCCCTGTTTTTCAGGTTATTAATAATGCGGAACAAATGCTCAACTTCAACTTCTGTCAAAGAAGAAGACGGTTCATCAAAGACTATAACCTTGCTGTTATAAGAAACGGCTTTGGCTATTTCCATCATTTGACGCTGAGAAATAGACAGTTTGCTTATTCTCATCTTAGGGTCAATATCTATTTCCAGTTCTTCAAAGATTTTTCTCGTCTTTTCATATAGCTTTTTATGTTCTATAATACCAGCTTTATTTTTTAAAAAGCGTCCCAACCAAATATTTTCCATAACATCACGTGTCATAACTTGATTGAGTTCTTGATGAACCATTGCAATGCCATTATCCAATGCCTGTTTGGAAGAATGAAAATCGACAAGATTGCCTTCTAGCAATATCTCGCCGCTGTCTTTTTCATAAAGCCCAAACAAACACTTCATCAATGTGGACTTGCCCGCACCGTTTTCTCCCATCAAAGAATGTACTGTGCCTGGCTTAATTTTTAAAGTAACATTATCCAAAGCCTTGACACCCGGAAATTCTTTACTTATATCATTCATTTCCAAAATGTATTGACTCATAATTTTCTCCCATATCCTATTAAGAAAGCATTTTTTAATTAGGCAACCCATTATCTGGGCTGCCTAATTAAAATATAGAAGGGTGATGTTTATTTGTTATAACCTATTTCATTAAGTGATTCGATTGCGCCCAATGCCTGATCGTCATTGTTAGCAATAATCAATTCGATATCGCCCTTAGAAGGTGAATGAGTTGTCAATGCTGTATCCATCAATGATTTTGCAGTTGCTGCAGACCAATTGCCATACAGATAGAAAGGACTTATGCCGTCATCAGGCTGAGTATTGTCCGTTGCGTTTGCCTTTGAAGGAACAAGCTTATATGCACTATTAGCTGCTAATAATAATCTGTTAGCTTCTGAAACTGAAAACTTGGTTCTTCCAAATGCTTCAGCATTGCCAAGTTCGCCTCTAAGCATTACATAATCAATTTTCTTATTGTCGTTGACATCGTATTTTTCAAGGTTGCCGTCTTTTAATAGAAACTCTGCAATCATTTTGCCTTGCATATATCCTGCCTCATCAGCATCTGTTCCAACAAAGCAGCAATCTTCATAACTGTTAACTGAAGCATCGCTTACTTCTCTATTGAAGAAAACAATAGGAATGCCTGCAGTTTCTGCGGAATCAATAATGTTTTGAGCTGCTTGGTCAGAGCCTGTTGTAACAATATTAACTATAAGAAGATCAGCGCCTGCAGTAATAGCTGTTTCAACTTTTGATTGTTGTTTTGCCTGGTCATTTTCGCAATCATTATGTGTAACATTAAAATTAGCGCTCAGAGCAGTAAACTCTGTAGTCATTGCTGTACGAACGCTTGCCAAATAAGTATCGCTGTATGTATACCAGAAAACTTGAACATTCAACTTGTCAGCACCTGCTGTTCCGCTCCATGTAGGAATATCTGATTCTGAAGAACTGTCAGCACCTGTATATATAGCATAAGGAATACGAATCTTATCAGCACCATCATCAATATTAAATTCTATTGTGCTGTCCATCAACTCTTTTCCTGCCTGAACATTTCGTGCAAGATAAACAATACCTTTTGCCATACCTACAGCATCCTGTTTAATTGTTCCCACCATTTTTCCTGCTTCAATAGCATCTTGTGCCGCTGTGGTCGCATCGACTCCAAATACAGGAACATACTTTAATGAATTGTCAGGATCTTTATCACATGCAATCAAAACTGAAAAGCCTGAAACCATCAATAAAGCACATACCAAGAAAGATAGTAATTTTCTCATCAAAAATCCTCCTTAAAGATTTGTTTGCGCTATTTTCTAACGCAAATTAAGTTTACAATAAGAAAAATTTCTTTTGAATAGAATTTTTTACACTAAGTACTGTGAATTTTTACTATTTTAATCAAAAAGTTAACGGTATTTATCCAAATCTGCTCTTAAAATTATTTCTCCGTCTATATAAATATACTTTTGGTTAGTCCATTTAAAAGTGAAGTTATCCCAGTTCTTATCAAACAAAACGCATCTGGCTATTTCCAAACAAGCCCTTGCTTGATTACTTGAATCATTCAAAACCGTGCCGTACATAAACCCTTGCTCTATTGCGTTTAAGCCGTCTTCCGTTCCGTCAACGCCTACTATAATTATAGGCTGGTTAAAACTTTGCGTATTTTTTTCAAATTGTCCGATTTCTTTCATATAATCTATAGCACCCAATGCCATATCATCATTATTGGAAAAGACAAGCTCAATATTATCAAATTCTTCATATAGTTGTTCCATTACTTCATAGCCCTTGTCTCTTCTCCAATCGGCATTTTTGGTAGCTAAATTCACTACCGCATCCTTTCCAAACCTTTCTCGCAATCTTTCTATACAGTTTACTGTTCGTTTTTCTGCGTCTTGATGCCCCTGCTCACCTTTTAGGACAACAAGCTGAATCACACCGTCATTATTTTTGTCATATATGCTTCCCAAAAAGTTTTCTCCCACCAAGTCTGCAACCATATCCGCCTGTTTTTGCCCCAAACTATCAACCTCTGCGCCCACATAATAAGCCTTTTCATAACTCATATCACCAATCAGCGGCTCTCTATTGATGAAAACTATAGGCAAATTTTTCTTTTGGCTTTTTTCTATTATCGCACTGCATGCCTGCCTGTCAACAGCATTAATAATCAGCATGCTGACATTATCATCAAGCAAATCTATAATTTGTTTGTTTTGAATTGACTGAGAGTTTTCCCCGTCTCTAATTTCAAAATTGATATCAAGCCCGATTGAGTTGTTTTGAATTTTGTTAACTAATTCACACATAAAAGTATCTGATCCATCATAAATTAAAATGCCTACTGTTAATGTGCTTTTATTGCATCCCAGCATTGTTGCTGATATTAGAGCAATTATAATCATACTTATAATCTTTTTCATACTAATCAATAGGCTCCTTAATAATTATTGTGGTTCCTATATCCAAGTCAGACTCTATACGCATTTCTGCATTACCTGCATAATTGATCATCAATCTTTGATAGATGTTTTTGAGTCCAACTCCGTCACTAAGATCTGGATTTTTCAGTGTAGCCATAAGCTCATCAATTTTGGATTGTTTCATACCATAACCGTTATCTGAAACTCTAAATTCCAAAAAATTATTATTTATTATCTTTGAACTTATTTTGATATGCCCTTTATCAATTTTATTTTTTAGCCCATGATAAATTGCGTTTTCCACCAAAGGCTGCAAAACTAATTTTAGCGTTGTGTATTTTTGCACATTCTCATCAATCTCAAAAGAATAATCAAAAGAATCGCCGTACCTGAAACATTGAATTTTTAAATAGTTTTTTACATGCTCAATTTCTTCTGATACCTTAACTTTTTCATAACCTTTGGAAATAACTCTAAACAGCCTTGAAAGCGCAATTACCATCTGTCCTGCCTGCTCGTT
>CALAYY010000156.1 GCA_937895465.1 uncultured Clostridia bacterium
GATCATGACGAAGTCGGAGCTTCTACAGGACTTGCTTGGACATCAATAGGAGGCAAGACTCTGACAATAGAAGTAACGCTTATAGACGGTGGCAAGGGAGACATAATATTAACAGGCAATCTCGGCGATGTTATGAAAGAATCCTGCCGTACCGCAATAAGCTTGATAAAAGCAAGAGCTAAGGATTGGAATATTGATGTATCAATGTTTAATAAAACAGACATTCATGTTCATGTTCCTGAAGGTGCTACACCAAAAGACGGACCGAGTGCAGGCATAACGATTGCTACCGCCATTTTGTCAGCGTTTACTCAGCGTGCAGTAAAAAAAGAAGTCGCAATGACAGGCGAAATTACTTTGCGTGGAAAAGTTTTGCCTATCGGCGGACTAAAAGAAAAAATGCTTGCCGCTAAGCGAATGGGAATTAAAAAGCTTATAATACCCAAAGAAAATGAAAAAGACCTGATTGATATACCTGACAGTATAAAACAGCAAATGGAAATTATTATGGTTGATGATATTTCCGGCGTGTTTCAAAATGCCATAGTATGAATCAAATCATAAAAAAAGCCGAATTTATAAAATCTATTGTAAACACTAAGGATTTGCCCCAAAACGAAACAGCACATATTTGTGTGCTGGGACGGTCAAATGTGGGCAAGTCCTCGTTTATTAATAAGCTATGCAACAATTATAAGCTGGCTAGAGTATCCAAAGATGCCGGACGAACAAGAATGCTCAATTTCTTTATGATTAATGGCGGAGCTTTTTATCTTGTGGATTTTCCCGGATATGGCTATCAAAAGGGCGGCAAAAACTTTAATGCTATGTGGAGCGATCTCATTGAAGAATATTTTTCAACTTGTTCTAAGATAAAACAGGTTTTAGTGCTTGTTGACATCAGACATGCTCCTACACAAAACGACATAGATATGGTTCATTATCTATATGTTAATCAAATACCATTTTGCGTACTTGCATCAAAGTCAGACAAGCTTGCAAAAACCAAAATAGCAGCTTCAGTCAACATGCTGGCAAGCAGTTTTAAGATAGGGAAAGACAATATAATCCCGTTCTCCTCATTAAACGGTCATAACATTGACACTATAACAAAATACATATTTGAAAAAGCTAGAGATCAATAATTAAAAAAGGCGGTTAGACCGCCTTTAATTATTTGCTGTTAAATAATTCTTTCATTCCGTACAAACCGTTAGGCTTGCCTATTAAAAATTTTGCAGCTTTTATTGCACCGATTGCAAACATAGTCTTGCTTTGAGCGGAGTGTGAAATGGTTATAGTTTCATCTATTCCAAAAAAGTTTACAGCATGCTCGCCTACAACAGAGCCGCCTCTAAGTGAATGCATACCGATTTCTTCTTTTTCTCTTTTTGAATTGGTGCTATGCCGTCCAAAAGTTAAATGTCGGGGTTTTTTGAGTCCTTCGTTAACACTTTTTGCCAACATTATTGCAGTGCCCGAAGGAGAATCAACTTTTTGATTGTGATGTGTCTCAACAATCTCTATATCAAAACCTTCACACAGCTTATTAGCCGCAGATTTTACTAGCTCGCACATTACCGCAATTCCAAAAGACATATTGCCTGATTGGACTATGGGCAAAAATTCTGATGCCTTTGAAATTTGATCCATTTGAGTATCAGAATATCCTGTTGTTGCCAAGACTAATGGAATTGATTTGTTTTTGGCATAATCAAGCATGGGACTTAGTGCTTCAGGGCGTGAAAAGTCAATTATACAGTCTATATTATCAGGCAAATTGTTATAATCCGTAAAGACCGGGATGTTCAAATCCGTGACTTTTGTTTTATCAAAGCCTATTATATCGGATATTTCTTTATCCTGTTGTGCTGCGGCTAAAAGCGTGTGTCCCATTTTTCCGCCTATGCCGCATATCAAAAGATTAATCATTTTAATTTTCCTCAGTTGTTTAAATTAGGTAGTATCTTTTTCAGCTCGGACAACAATACAGCTTTATTTTCCATTTCAGTAAGCGGCAACCTTGGAACACCGCAATCAAATCCCAAAATATTCATAGCGGCTTTTACAGGTATGGGATTAACTTCTGAAAAAAGTGCTTTTACAAGAGGGACAAGTTTAAACTGTAATTGCCGACAAACTTCTATATCGCCTTCAAAATAGCTTTTACAGATGTTAGACACAACATCAGGCACACAATTTGCTGCAACACTTATTACACCTATTCCGCCCAAAGCAAGTACAGGCAGAATAATAGCATCATCTCCGCTGTAAATATCCATTTTACCTTGAACCTTTGCAAAGGTCTCAGTAATTTGTTCTATGTTACCGCAAGCCTCTTTGGTTGCTACAATGTTCTCGTGCTGACATAATGTAGCGTAAGTATCAGGCAAAATATTAACTCCAGTTCTAGAAGGGACATTATACAAAATCATAGGCTTATCAGTACTGTCAGCAATGGCAAAGAAATGGTTTATAAGTCCTTTTTGAGTGCATTTATTATAATAAGGAGTTACTGCCAATAATCCGTCAACACCGATATTAGCCGCTTGCTTTGCATTATTAATACTTGTTGATGTATTATTAGTGCCAATACCAGCTATTACCGGAATACGGCCGTTTATATAGTTTACAGCAAATTCCAGCACCTCATTTTTTTCCTTTTCATTCATTGTAGCAGGTTCGCCCGTAGTGCCTAAAACAATTAAGGCATCAGTACCGTTCTCCAATTGATAATCTAAAAGTCTTTTGAATGTTTGAAAATTTACACCTTCGTTATCAAACGGCGTAATTATTGCCGTGCCGGATCCCTTAAAAATCATTGTTACATCCTCTTAATTTTATTTTTAACTATACAGGCTTAATATTGTTAGCTATTATATATTGTGCAATCTGAACGGTATTTGTTGCAGCACCTTTTCTGATGTTGTCAGCAACAATCCAAATATTTATACCGCTTTTTACACTTTCATCACGTCTTATTCTTCCAACGTATACTTCATCTTTTCCATCAGCATTTATAACTGTAGGGTATAAGGCATTTTTTGAATCATCCATTACAACGATACCATCAAAATTAGCTAATGCTTTTTTGAGTTCAGTCAGATCAAAATCCTTTTCAAACTCTATATTAGCTGAAACGCTATGGCAATTCATAACAGGTACTCTGACTGTAGTAGCGGTTATTTTTATATTCTGGTCTTTTAATATCTTTTTGGTTTCAAAAATCATCTTTTCTTCTTCTTTAGTGTATCCGTTATCTAAGAATACATCTATATGGGGAAGACAGTTAGAAACAATGGGCTGGGGGAACTTGGCAGGGGGCAGACCTTTCATGCCGTTTTCAAGATCCTGACATCCTGCTCTGCCTGCTCCGCTTACTGCCTGATAAGTTGAGAAAACTATTCTCTTGATTTGGTACAAATCGTGCAAAGGCTTTAACGGTACAACGCTTTGAATTGTAGAGCAGTTAGGATTAGCTATAATATTTTTGTGCTGTTTGATATCGTCTGAATTAACTTCAGGAACAATCAAAGGAACTTCTTTATCTGTTCTCCAACAGCTTGAATTATCCACGACGATAGTATGGTTTTGTGCAAATATCGGAGCAAACTCCTTTGATATGGATCCGCCTGCTGAAAACAAGGCTATATCTATATGTTTATCAACAATATTTTCTTTTTTAAGTTCAATTATGGTACATTCTTTATCCCCATATTTCACGTTGCTGCCTGCGCTTTTTGATGAAGCATAAAGATATAAGTTATTGATGGGGAAGTTTCTTTCTTTTAAAACTTCGAGCATTTTTCGCCCTACGGCACCAGTTGCTCCAACGACTGCAATGTCGTACT
>CALAYY010000157.1 GCA_937895465.1 uncultured Clostridia bacterium
ATGTTCAGCTTAATATAAGCATAGGCAAGGATGACAAATGCGATTCTTTATCGGATTGTGCTGTCATTACTGCCAATTACACGCTCAACGGCAAAAACATAGGTCAGGCAGGAGTAATTGGACCTATCAGAATGGACTATTCAAAAGTAGTATCTGTTTTGGACTATGTAGGCAAGACTATTAACGAAAATATGAACAGACATATTAATATTTCCATTGACGGAAATGATGAAAATGATGAAAATGACAAGCTTGAATAATTTTGGAGGAAATTAATGTCAACAAATAACAACTTTGAAGAAAAATTAAACCACGAAAACGAATGCTGCTGCAATTCTCAATGTGACTGTGAAGAAGGTGTTTCCCAAAACAGCGATAATATTGAAAATACTCAAGAAAATCAGCCTGAAATGTCTAATGAACAGATGGAGGCAATAAAAGCATTTAATGAGCATCTTCAGGGACTTAACGACCAGATAGATGAAGCCAAAAGTTCTGCCGAAAAAGAAAAACAGCGTGCAGACGAGTACGCAAAAAAGCTCATAAGCCTGCAATCAGAGTTTGATAACTTTAGAAGAAGAAATACTGAAAGCGTTAAGGCGGCAAGAGAAGACGGCAGTGCGGATGTTTTGATTGAGGTTATTAACATTTTGGATGTAATTGAACAGGCGCTTAGCATGATAAAAGACAATGCAACCGCTGACGGAATCAAAATGATTTACCGCCAGATAGAAAACGTATTAAAAAACTTCGGCGTACAGGAGATACCAGCTCTTGATATGGATTTTGACCCCAATGTCCATAACGCAGTAGAAAAGGCAAAGGTTGACGGCGCTAAGTCCGGCAAGGTTATAGAAGTCATATCCAAAGGATATCAATTGGGCGACAAGATACTTCGTTACAGCAGTGTCAAAATTGCCGAATAAAAAATAAATAGCAAACTACAAAAAGGAGATAAAATTTTATGGGCAAAGTAATAGGAATTGATCTTGGAACTACAAATTCTTGTGTAGCAGTTATGGAAGGCGGAGAGCCTACCGTTATACCTAATTCTGAGGGAATGAGAACAACCCCATCCGTTGTTGGTTTTTCCAAAGACGGAGAAAGACTTGTAGGACAGATTGCCAAAAGACAGGCAATCGCCAATCCTGACAAAACTATACTTTCTATCAAAAGAGATATGGGCAGTGACAAAAAGGTAAAAATAGAAGATAAAAATTATACACCGCAAGAAATTTCTGCAATGATTTTGCAAAAACTCAAAACTGATGCAGAAAACTATTTGGGCACCAAAATAACGCAAGCAGTTATTACAGTCCCCGCTTATTTTTCGGACGCTCAAAGACAAGCTACTAAGGACGCAGGCAAGATTGCCGGAATGGAAGTTTTAAGAATAATCAACGAGCCTACCGCCGCAGCACTTGCTTACGGACTTGATAAGGGCGCCAACAAAAACGCCAAGATTTTAGTTTATGACCTAGGCGGCGGAACATTTGACGTATCCATTCTTGAGATCGGCGACGGTGTATTTGAAGTTTTGGCAACAGCCGGCGACAACAAGCTAGGCGGCGACGACTATGATAACGAGATTATCAAGTGGATAGTTGAAACTTTCAAAAAAGAAAACGGCATTGATCTTTCGACTGACAAAATGGTTATCCAAAGATTAAAAGACGCCGCAGAAAAAGCCAAGATTGAGCTTTCCAGCGTACTTAAGACCAATATCAGTCTGCCGTTTATAACAGCTGACAGCAACGGCCCTAAGCATATAGACTACGAACTTTCAAGAGCCAAGTTTGAGCAGATGACTGCATACCTTACCGAAAAAACTTTGGCAGCTATGAAGCGTGCAATATCGGATTCTAAAAACTCTATTGATGAATTAGACAAGGTTATACTTGTAGGCGGTTCAACACGTATTCCTGCTGTTATTGAAACTGTTAAGAAGTTTACAGGCAAAGAGCCTTTTAAGGGTATCAATCCTGATGAGTGTGTTGCAATCGGTGCAGCTATTCAGGCAGGTGTTTTGGCAGGCGAAGTCAAGGACGTATTGCTGCTTGATGTCACACCTCTTTCTTTGGGTATTGAGACAATGGGCGGAATCTTTACCAAGCTAATTGACAGAAACACTACAATCCCTACCAAAAAGTCACAGGTGTTTTCAACAGCTTCTGACAATCAGCCTTCAGTTGATATTCATATCCTTCAGGGCGAAAGAGAAATTGCCGCACACAACAAGACTTTGGGAAGATTTGAGCTTACAGGTATTCCTCCTGCACCCAGAGGCGTGCCCCAGATTGAAGTTACATTTGATATAGATGCCAACGGTATAGTTCATGTTACCGCTAAGGACAAAGGCACTAACAAAGAGCAGTCTATTGCAATAACAGCTTCAACCAATCTTTCTGATGAAGAAATCAACAAAGCAGTTGAAGATGCCAAGAAGTTTGAGGCAGAAGACAAAGAAAGAAAAGAGCTTGTAGAAATCAAAAATCAGGCTGATACTATCGTGTTTGGCATTGAAAAGTTTGTTAATGAGAACGGCGACAAGGTAACAGAGGAAGAAAAAGACAGGCTCAAAAAAGCGGCTGACGAATTAAAAGAAGCACTTAAGAGTGACAACAAAGATACTATTAAGACTGCTCTTGACGATACCCAAAAGGTAACAAGTGAGATATTTACCAAGTTCTATCAGCAAAATCAACAGCAAGCACCAGATGCTGAGGGCGGAGTTAATCCAGACGATATACAAGACGACCCTAACAAACAAGCATAAAAGAGCATTACAATAGATGGCAAAATCATATTACGAAATACTCGGAGTAGAAAAAACTGCATCTGAGAGCGATATAAAATCTGCTTACCGAAAACTAGCCAAAAAGTATCACCCTGATTTAAATCAGGGTAATGCTCAGGCTGGCGAAAAGTTCAAAGAAATCAATGAGGCTTATGAAGCGTTGAGCGATCCCAATAAGCGTGCTAATTATGACAGATTTGGCACGTCAGATCCAGGGGCGGCAGGAGCGGGCGGCTTTGACTTTGGCAGCTTCGGCGGATTCTCTGGCGGCAGCTTTTCAGGCGGCGGAGGCGGTTTTTTTGAAGACATAATCAACATGTTTTCTGGCGGGGAAGGCGAAGGCGGACGGGTAAAACGGCGTCCGTCTGATATATCAATAGGCTTGACCCTAACATTTGAAGAAGCGTTTTTTGGTGTTAGCAAAGATATTAATATATCAAGGACAGAGCATTGCGACGCCTGCAAAGGCACAGGAGCAAAAAACGGCACAGAATATACTACCTGCTCAGATTGTAAAGGTACAGGCAGAGTCCAGTATGCCCAAAACACGTTGTTTGGCAGAGTGGTCAATACCCGTACATGTTCAACCTGCGGCGGCAGCGGCAAAAAGATAAAACAGACCTGTTCAGAATGCCATGGCAAAGGTACTTTAAAGAAAAACCGCACAATCAAAATCAATATTCCGGCAGGTATTGACAACGGTCAGATTATGACCGTTCAGGGTGAAGGCAACGGAACAGAAGATTCGACCCAAAAAGGCAATCTCATAATTGCCGTAACGGTACTGCCGCACAAGCTGTTTGTGCGAAAGGGCAATGACCTTTATGCTGATATACCGATAGCGTTTACGCAAGCCTTGTTAGGCGACAAGATAAAAATAAAAACCTTAAAAGGCTCAGTTACCTTAACTGTCCCAGAAGGTACACAAACAGATACTGTTTTTAAAATGCGCGGCGAAGGTATGAAGATGTTAAGACGGGAAGCTTACGGCGATTTGTATCTCAAAATTGTCCTTGAACTCCCCAAAAATCTCAAGTCCGACCAAAAGGATTTGATTAAAAATCTTCATAAAAATATTAACAATACGCAGTACGAAAAAGCAAAAGACTATATGGACTAAACAACCAAAGCCGCAAAAGGACATGATACACAAACTTTCATTTCTAATTGCGGTTTTTTATTAGTTTTGTGTTAATATAAATTTAATAATAGATTTGAGAGAGAATATGCAATACAAAGAATTGACAATAACCTGTTCACATAAGTATGCGGACATTGTATGTGCGGTTTTAGCTGACGGCGCATACGAGGGTGTAGCAGTGTGGGACAGTCAAGATTATATAGAATTACAAAACGCAGGTATTTGGGATTATTCTGATTTGGATATTGATAACGCTCCCAAAGAAGTTTATGTCAGAGCGTATTTTTACCCTGACAGCGATTTGAGTGCTTTTATAGAAGAGCTTGACTACCTAAAAAAAATCAATGATGATTTTTTTTACAAGGCAGAAACAGTAATAAAAGACGATATAACATACCGTGACGAATGGAAAAAATATTTCTTGCCCATAGAGCTTAGCAAAATAGCAATAGTTCCAGAATGGGTAAAAGACTTTCAAACGGACAAGCCCAAAATAATTATCAATCCGTCAATGGCTTTTGGGACTGGTACGCACCAGACCACCAGAATGTGCCTTGATGAGATTCAAAAAATTGATATAAAGGATAAAACCGTTTTGGATGTGGGATGCGGCAGCGGAATTTTGGG
>CALAYY010000158.1 GCA_937895465.1 uncultured Clostridia bacterium
ACGACGCTCTTCCGATCTAAAGTTAATTTGGCAGTTGTTATTGCAGATTGTTTTGATTTTTATCAATGCTGTTTTTGCTTGTGCGGAAATTGCCGTTTTGACAATGAGTCAAAACAAACTTGAAAAATTATCTCAAAACGGAGATAAAAGGGCAAAAAGGCTTATAAAACTTATTTCTAAACCTGCAGGTTTTTTGGCAACAATACAGGTAGGTATAACCTTTGCTGGATTTTTGGCAAGTGCTTTTGCTGCTGATAACTTTTCAGGCTATTTGGTTAGCTGGCTTGTTGGTATGGGCGTAAAAATCCCGATTGCCACTTTGAACACAGCATCAGTTATAGTAATTACAATAGTGTTATCATACTTTACCTTGGTTTTTGGAGAACTTGTTCCAAAAAGATTTGCAATGAGATCATCGGATAAATTAGCATTGAAGATGTCGGGGCTTGTAACATTTATTTCAAAAATCTTTACCCCTGTTGTTTGGCTATTGACCGTATCAACTAATGGAATATTAAGACTCATAAAAATAAATCCACATAATGATCAATCAAAAAACACTGAAGAAGAAATAAGGCTTATGGTTGAAGCAGCTAATAATGACGGACATATTGACAATAATGAAAGGGAGATGATTCAAAATATCTTTAAATTTGACGATATAACAGCAGCAGATATTATGACCCATAGAGTTGATGTAATTATTCTATGGATTGAAGAAATAGATAAATGGAAGGATACAATTATATCTTCCAAGCACTCATTTTATCCCGTATGTAATGAAAATATTGATAATGTATTAGGTGTTTTAAATATAAAGCATTATCTATTTCAAAAAGACAAGACTAAGGAGAACATACTTGAAAAAGCAATCAAACAGCCTTATTTTGTTCCTGAAACCGTTCATACCGATGTCCTGTTTTATAATATGAAAAAGAGCAGACAGCATTTTGCTATAGTATTGGATGAAAGAGGCGGTTTTTCGGGCATTGTGACTTTAAATGATCTTTTAGAACAGCTTGTAGGCGATATTGATGATACTGACAATAATTTCGGCATATCTCAAATTGAAAAAATCACTGATAACAAATGGATTATAACGGGGGATGTTTCTTTAGAAAAGGTAGCTCAAGAACTTAACATAAAATTACCCATAGAAGATATAGATACCTTTTCGGGATATGTTTTAGGGCTTATAGGCTATATCCCTAATGACGGGACAGTTTTGGAAATACAAGAGGGAGACCTTTTAATAAAAGTGGAAAAAATTGAAGACCATAATATAATTTCTTCAATAGTAGAAAAAATACTAAGCAGCACAAAATAAAAAGAAAGGCAGACAGAATTTTTAATCCGTCTGCCTTTCATCGCCCTAATATGTCTGCTTTTTTTTGGGCGAAATTTAATCTATTCTTCTCTTAAAGCAAGGATTTCCTTACTAATAGGATCTATTAATGCAGAAGCTATTATTTTACCGTCAGCAAATGCCACATACCAATAATGATCTGTAGTCTTCCCTAAGGGATCACATAACAGTTTGACATAGACTTCAGCCTTAAGAGCTTTTTTGCTGTACATAGGAGATATTGAGTTTTCAAGTGCTTTCATACCTATAAGAAGCGCATCTTCCCAATTTATCATATTTTCTGTAAGGATTGATTCCATTACAATGCTTTCATTAAAATTCCAATCGTCTTTGCTTGCCGTTACTTTTAATTCTACACTGTTTGTATTAATCTTCTCAGAGATTTCCGCTGCATAGCTATTGCCGAAGGGGTGCAAAGTAAACGATCCGCTATAATCTTTTTTGCCTGTTTTCAAAAGATAATTATATGTGATATCTGCTGAAATATTATCAGGATTTTCAGGTATTATAGTTATTACTGTGTAATCGGTCATTCCTTGAGCGGTGCCATTTAAAACATAAGGTTCTTCTCTTTGTCCTGTTATAATATTAACAGAGATATTGTCATTGGTTGCTTCAAATATGTTTATTCTAATCTCAGAAAGATTATCCTTAATTTCCGAAGGTATTTTGCCTGCACACCCTATAAAAGCAAGAGTAATAAAAAATGATAAAAGCAATAATAATATCTTTTTCATTGAATTTGACCTCTATAATAAACTCTCTATAAATATATGAACAAAGAAGTAATAATAGAATACGATATTTTTTGACAAAAGATTATAGTTGTGATAAAATAATAAAAATTTAGTGATATTTCAAAAAAATGGAAATCAGCATACAGAAAAAGATAATAATAACCAATAGGTTAATTTTACGTCCGTTTAAAAAAGACGATTTTTCTGATGTGCATCAATATTCAATTGA
>CALAYY010000159.1 GCA_937895465.1 uncultured Clostridia bacterium
GTCTCTTTGCTTAACCTATTGATTGTATTTTTAAAATCTGTGCTGTTATTAAAGAAGTCAAGGTCGTTTACACCTATTATGCTTATTGCTTCATCATCTCTTTTGAGCTCGGCAGCTTCATCGTCAAGGACGTTAACTCCAATTTCAATCAACTCATTTTTTAACTCACAAAATCTTCCGAAGCTGTGTTCATGATTTCCGCTAGAAAAATAAACAGGAGCGATATTGACAGCTGATTTAAAATATTGTATAGCTTTTTCTATATTGACATTACGCCTGTCTATAATGTCGCCTGTAACCAAAATAACATCGGGCTTTAACCTTGCCGTCATTTCTAATAGGGTAGACTGCTCTTTACCGAATTCTTTGTTATGTAAGTCTGATAAATGAACAATCTTAAAGCCGTCAAATTGCCGATTAATTAATCTATGCTCAAAGTCAATATATCTTATTTTTGGCTTTTTAGAAGTAAAGTTGTTTTTCATAAAAAAACCTAAAACCTATATTAGCCACCTAATAATTAGGCGGCATAATAATAATAACAAATTTACTGTGCTTTGGCTATAAAAATCTTATTAGGTTTTTTTTCTGTTGATTATTTCGGTAAGTGCAAACAATCCTACGCCTATAAGAACATACATTATAAAGCCTTCAAAGAAAACAAAAGCTGAGCCTGTAACAGCACTTGCAATAATCGTTAAAATGATTCCTGTCAAAATTGCACCGAAAATAATAAGTCTCAAAATCATAACCAAAAGATTAGCTGATAATGTTATCGCATAAAAAAAGTTTTTAACGGCCGTTCCAAGTTTGACTTTGGGCGTATTATCACCTTGAGTAATCTCTTCTGCAATATTATCCGACATATAAGCCTCCCAACGGTTTATATTATATAATATATTAAACAGAGAAGATAAAAATGATTAAATTAACAGATTTTTGTATGATTTTGTCTTATCAATAATATTTTAATTATCTCCGTGCATTAGGCGTTTGTTAAGTTCATCCAAGGCAGAAAAGCCCATTGATTTTAGACGATGGTCACGGGCGGCAACTTCCAAAATAACTGCAAGATTTCGTCCAGGTCTTACTGGCACAACAATTTCGGGCAGGTTGTGATCTAAGATTTCCATATAATCTGAGGATCCAAGTCTGTCGTATTCTTTAGTGTCGTCCCACTTTTCCAGCTGAACAACCATATCTATGACTTTGGTTAATTTTACTGCACCTACACCGTACATATTGCGAACATCTATTATGCCTATGCCTCTTACTTCCATAAAATATCTTATATTATCGGGAGAAGTTCCGATTAACCTGTCATTAACCCTTCTTATTATTACCGCATCATCAGCTACAAGCCTGTGTCCGCGCTGAACAAGTTCAAGTGCATTTTCGGATTTTCCTATTCCGCTATTGCCTGTTATCAAAACTCCCACACCGTACATATCCATCAAAACGCCGTGCATTGTAATTGTGGGTGCTAGCAATTCGTTAAGATAAGAAATCATATCATTGACTATAAAAGTCGTACGCTGCTGTGAACGAAGAAGCGGTATCTGATGCTTATTGGCAAGTTCGACCATTTCTTTCAAAGGTTCCAAATCAGTACTTATTATAAGGCAGGGCAATGGATAAGAAAAGTATTTGTCCAGACTTTCATAGCGTTGTTCTGGGGTAAGATTTTTTAAATAGGCAAACTCCATTTCACCCATAATCTGCACACGGTCCGCACCAAAATGTGTATAGAATCCCGTAAGCTGAATACCCGGACGATTGATGTTAATTGTACTTAGCGTTATATATTCTTTGCCTTGATGTATTATCTCTAAACCTAAAATTTTGGCAAAATCAATTATTTTTACTCTTTCTATTACTCTTTCTGACTTCATCTTTTACCTCGTTAATATCAGCTTTTCTATGGCGTAAGCGACGCCGTCATCGTCGTTTGAAGGAGCAATATACTTGGCTACTAACTTAACTCGTTCATCAGCATTTTGCACCGCTACACCCATTCCAGCCCTCAAAACCATACTATAATCATTAAGGCTATCTCCAATAGCCATAACATTGTCTAATGTGCAGCCCATACCTTTTACTACATGCTCTATCGCTCTGTCCTTGCCTGCGTTAATCGAAACACATTCCAAAAGATGTACGCTTGAAGTATTAAACAAAGCTCTTGCCTCTTTTTTTACAGCGTTCTCTCTGTTTTCATAATCCATTCCGCCGCCAAACTTCTTTAAAAAATGCTGAAGTTCATCTTCTATTATGTCGGCCTCCATCATCATAAGCAATTTGTGACAGGAGTGGTGCTGATCTTTATCGGTTAGTTTCTTAGTAACAAATTGCAGCAAATCGCCTACTTCAGTAAATGTTATACCCAAAAAATTAGTATAATCAGTAGTCCAAGGCATTTCTTTTTCGACATACAAGGTATCGTCAATATATGCGTGTATATAAAGATTGCGTGCTCTTGCTTCCTTGATTATGTCGGTAACGGTATCAAGATCTAATGAGCTGTCATACAGCACCTTGTTGCTAATTGCACTTTTAACTAATGCGCCTTAGCCTGCGTCTTCAAGATGATTGATTATTGCACAGTGCATTCTGCCAGTGGCTATAAAAAATGAACCGCCTGCTTTTATCAACTCTTGAATAACATCTCTTGTGTGTTGGCTTATTTTGTTGTCACTTCTTAGCAGTGTTCCGTCAAAGTCAGACACTGCAACTGGGTAATTTAACTTTAACATATCATTGGTAATTATATCATACAGCCGTTATATTAGCTATGAAAATAATTATAGATTTTTTGAGCGGCAGACTGTGATATGCCTTTTACTTCGCAAAGCTTGTCTACATCTGCTCGTTTGATATCCTCTATAGTCAAAAAATGCTTATACAGTATCTCTGCTCGCTTTTTTCCTACACCTTCGATATTAATAAGCTCGGTTACTATGTGTTTTTCTCTAAGGCTCTTGTGATAGGTTATAGCAAACCTATGCGCTTCATCTCTTATCCGCTGTAACAGCTTGATTTCCCAGCTTGTTTTATCCAAAACCACAGGCTCACTTTTGCCTACCAAAAATATTTCTTCTTCTCTTTCTGCAAGTGACACCAAATCAATATCAAAACCCAATTCTCTCATTGCAGAATAAGCCGAGGACAGCTGTCCTTTTCCTCCGTCTACGACAATAAGGTCTGGAGTATCCCCAAACTTCTCATCCTTGTTTTTTAACCTATCTAATCTTCTTGAAATGACTTCATTCATAGACTTATAGTCATCAGCACCTTCTACGGTCTTAATCCTAAATCTGCGGTAT
>CALAYY010000160.1 GCA_937895465.1 uncultured Clostridia bacterium
GGCTGCATATCCCGTAAACGCAATGGGTACAAGCAAGGCGATGATGGAAAAGGTAATTGTAGCAAAATCCAGAACAGTCTCTCCTGAAAAGACTACCATTTGCTGCACGCGTTACGGCAATGTCTTATGCTCACGTGGCTCAGTCGTTCCGCTTTTTATTGAGCAAATAAAAGCAGGATTGCCTATAACAGTTACAGAGCCCAAAATGACACGATTTATAATGACTCTTGACGAAGCTATTGACCTTGTTTTGTTTGCTTTTGCCAATGGCACAAGCGGAGATATATTGGTTCAAAAAGCTCCTGCGTGTACTATAGAGGTTTTGGCGGCAGCAGTGAAAAAAATATTTGACGCCAAAAACGAAATAAAAATTATAGGAATACGACACGGCGAAAAAATGTATGAAACGCTTCTGACCAATGAAGAATGCGCTCATGCAATAGACATGGATAAGTTCTACAGAGTGCCTGCGGACAAGCGTGACCTTAATTATAATAAGTATTTTGTAGAAGGGCGACAAAACGGAACGAAGTTAACAGAATTTAACTCTAACAACACCGAAAATTTGTCATTGGAAGAAGTTGTAAAAAAGTTAAAACAACTGACATATATTCAAAATGAACTTTCCGATTGGAGGGCAAAGTGAATATACTTGTTACAGGCGCAAAAGGTTTTATAGGAAAAAACCTTATATGCGAACTGAAAAACCGTGGATACAAAGATATTTTTGAGTTTGATATAGATACAGATATAAAACTGTTAAAAGATTTTACATCAAAATGTGATTATGTTTTTCATCTGGCTGGTGTCAATCGTCCTAAGAACGAGCAGGAGTTTATGAAAGGCAATTTTGGATTTACATCCGAACTGCTTGAAGCACTAAAATCAACCAATAACAAAGCTCCTGTTTTAATCACTTCTTCTATTCAGGCAGAGCTTGACAGCCCTTATGGAAAGAGCAAAAAAGCTGGGGAAGATTTGATGTTTTCATATGCAAAAGAAAATAATTTAAGTGTTTTTGTTTACCGTTTGCCTAATGTTTTTGGCAAGTGGTGCCGCCCTAATTATAACAGCGCAGTAGCAACCTTTTGCCATAATATAGCTAATGACTTGCCTATCACGGTTAATAACCCTGACGTTAGGATGCAGCTTGTTTATATAGATGATGTTGTGGCTGAGTTTGTTAATGCATTGGAAGGGAAAACGCATCATGAAAATGGATATTGTTTTGTTCCTACGGTACATAAAGTCAAACTGGGCGAGATAGCTGAGACACTTTATAAGTTCAAAGAATTTAGAAATAATCTTAATGTTCCTAATATGAAAAACACCTTTGAAAGTGTGTTATATAGTACATATCTAAGCTATTTGCCCCAAGAACAATTTTCATATCCGCTCAAAATGAATATTGATAATAGAGGCTCTTTTACCGAAATAATTAGGACGGAAGACAGAGGACAATTTTCTGTTAATATTACAAAACCAGGTATTACCAAGGGCAATCATTGGCATCATTCAAAAAACGAGAAGTTTGCTGTGGTAAGAGGAAAAGCACTTATTCAGTTTAGAAAAATAGGCGAAGAAAGAATAATCAATTATTATGTCAGCGGTGATAAAATAGAAGTCGTTGATATTCCTACAGGATATACTCATAACATAAAAAACATAGGCGAAGAAGATCTTGTTACCTTTATGTGGGCAAACGAACCATTTGCCCCTGAAAAACCTGATACTTTTTTTGAGAAGGTGTGAGATGAAGAAATTGAAGTTAATGACTATTTTGGGCACACGCCCCGAAATCATACGGCTGTCCGAAGTGATAAAATGTGCGGACAAATACTTTGACCATATTTTGGTTCATACAGGTCAAAACTGGGACTATAACTTAAATGATGTTTTTTTTGAAGACTTAGAACTTAGAAAGCCTGATTATTATCTGGATAGTGTAGGAAAAAATCTAGGTGAAACAATGGGCAATATTTTAGCTAAATCTTATGAAGTATTAGAAAATGAAAAGCCAGATGCTTTATTAATTTTGGGCGATACCAATTCGGCTTTGTCTGCAATCTGTGCCAAAAGGTTAAAAGTGCCTATTTTTCACATGGAAGCAGGCAACAGATGCTGGGATTGGAATGTTCCCGAAATGACCAACAGAACGATTGTTGACCATATTTCTGATATTAATCTGCCGTACACCGAGCACAGCCGCAGATATTTATTGTCAGAAGGAATTGACGGCAAGACTATGTTTGTTACCGGATCGCCTATGAGAGAAGTGTTGCATCGTCATATTGACAAGATTAATAAAAGCGATGTTTTGGCACGGCTAGGACTTGAACCCAAAAAATATATCCTTTTGTCATCACATAGAGAAGAGAATATAGATAATGAAGATAACTTTATCAGTCTTATGACTGCAATTAATAATATTGCTGAAAAGTATCAAATGCCGGTTATATATTCTACCCATCCCCGCAGCAAAAATATCATAGAAAAAAGAAAGTTTCAATTTCATCCTTTGGTACAGAATTTGAAGCCTTTTGGATTTAGTGATTATAACAAGTTGCAGAAAAATAGCTATTGCGTGCTGTCCGACAGCGGAACATTGTCAGAAGAAAGTGCAATGCTTGATTTTCCTGCTGTACTTATAAGAACTTCTACCGAACGCCCCGAAGTCTTGGATAAAGGAACTATAGTAATAGGCGGAATAAAAGGCGATGATGTCGAACAAGCCATAGAACTTGCAGTATCAATGCACGACAATAAAGAGCCTACAGTAATGGCAGAAGACTATTCGGATAAAAATGTATCAATCAAAGTAGTGAAAATTATACAAAGTTATGCTAAAATAGTAAACATAACAACTTGGAGAAAGTGATAATATCTCAAAGTTGTGTTAGCAGAATTATTCAATTTATCTTAAATTATCAAAAATCAAATGCCTGAACAGGAGTTTTCAATGAAATTTTTATCTATATGTATTACGTCATATAATCGTGTCTCAGAACTTGAACGTTGTTTGTTATCTATTGATACAAAATATAAAGATGAAATCGAGATTGTGATATGTGAGGATTGTGCACCCAAACGGGAGCAAGTCAGGGATATGGTAAAGCAATTTTCAGAGAAAACTCAATATGATGTGGTCTATCATGAAAACATTAATAATCTTGGTTTTGACCGGAACCTTGCAATGCTTATCAGCATTGCAAAAGGACAATATGTTCTTCTTATGAGCGATGATGATTGCTTTGCACCGAATTGTTTGGATTTCGTTATTGAAAGCCTTGAACAAAAAAAACCAGTATATGCTTATACATCATATGAAATAACGGCTAATGGCTTAAAAAAGAGAAAATATGATAATCTGGAAACCATTCCAAAGGGATTAAAGACTATTGCTAAACACTATGATGATTCAATTTTGTTTTCAGGTTTGATTTTTGACAGAAAATTTGCTAGTGGTTTTGATGCAGAACGTTTTCTTAACCACAATTATTTTCAGGTTTATCTCTATCTTGAATCTGCTTATTTATATGATGGTTTGTATATTGATGTTACCCTAATAAAATGTATGGAAGACGGTGAAAACGGATATGGCTCTTCCGCATCAGCAGTCAAAAATGCAGATCTTATTAACAGAAAATCTGTATTTTCAAATATGGAATTTAACAAAGGATTAATTAAGGTAATAAAGTACTTTGATAGTATTCACAATACCAGGGTAATAGATGATTTAGCAAAAGATTATTCACTCAAATCCTTTTATGCCTTTGCCAGAGCAAGAGAAATAAGCAAAAATTGCCTCAAAGAATATTGGAAAAGATTTAATTCATTAGATATTAATGTGTATTTAGTAGCAAAAATATATTATCGTATGCTAATGCTGTTTGGAGCAAAGTTCTGTATTGCAATAATGAAACTTCCGAGAAGAATGCTGTTTAAGGCAAAGGGATGCAAAAAATAATGGATTCTAACTATTGGTTAAAGGGGAAGCTGGTAGAATGACATACAGAATTGCAGCCGGTATTATTTTGTATAACCCTGATGTTGAAAGATTAAGAGATAATCTGTCGGCTATTATTAATCAAGTTGAAGAAGTTGTTCTGATTAATAATGGAATTGCGGAATCGGAAAGAGAAGTTCAGGATTTACTTAATATATATCATAATGTATCAATGATAAATAATGATGAGAATAAAGGTGTAGCTTTTGCTCTTAATCAGATGTGTAAATGGGCTCAACAAAAAGGCTTTGAATGGATTCTGACATTAGACCAGGATTCAGTTTGCGATACTGATATGATACAAAAATTCATTGATTCGGGGTATGTGAATATTCCAAATGTCGGAATTATTTGCCCCAAAATTGAATTTATAAAAAATGGTTTAAAGTTGTTTTCAACAGATAAAGTTC
>CALAYY010000161.1 GCA_937895465.1 uncultured Clostridia bacterium
GAAAAAGTATTAACCGCATCTACTGCTGATTTTAACGAAGCTTGAGCTTCTTCATCGTCATAATAAAAATATGTAACGCTTACATTGCCCGCACTTGCACTCACCGTTGAAAAATCTTTGCTTAGCACAAGAGCAAAATCCCGTACAGCATATGCCTCATATTTTAGCGTTTTCGTTTTGCCTTTTAGAATAGTGCCTATGTTTCTGCCTGTAGAGGCTACAAAATAGTCACTGTCAAGAGAGAGTTCTACATTATAATTGGCAACTTCAGAATAAAACGGATCGCCGTTGGAATAATATGCATAAGTTACATAATCTCCATTTTCATAAACACAAGCAATCGGAAACCAGTTGCCAAGATTTACGCACCTATCCGTATAGCCTAGTCTATGCGGCGTATTGGCAAGTCTAAGTAAAAAATCAAATTCTATAGTAAAGCTTGCATCGGGATATAATTCCATAGGAAATTTTACTGTCATAACATTTCTGTCTTCTCCGCCTATAGAAAAGTCAGCCTGTTTGCCTGAAACAAAAACCTTGTTGATTATAATATCTCCATAACTTTCACCGTTGGGATATGCGTTTTTTATAACAGTCTCGTTATCGGTTATAGGTTTTATCTTGGCACCTTTTCTAAAGGCATTGGGGTATAGATGAAATTTTAGTTCGCTTAACGGCACTTCATTATTATTAACATATTTGACTTTTTGAAATGCGGTTATTGTATGACTATACTCATCATAGCTTGCGGTTATTGTATATGTACTCAAATTTTTGGATATTTTTTGCAGCTCAGACTTACACGATGATGTAAAAAATGCAACAACTACTATTAGCAATATCGCTGAAAACTTTCTTATCCTGTTAATCCAAAGATTTTTCATCAACTATCCCCTTAAAACATAAAATAAACAACTCTAAAAAAGGGTTGTTTATATTTTATGAATAAGACCTTGTGAATTAGTACCTAATACAAAACGATAATAAAAGACAAAAACCGCCTAAAATTAATTAAGCGGTTTTTGTTAGGTGATTGATATGCTCTTAAAAAAAGCTTATCAGATAGTATCTTATAAAAATAATGCCGTAAGTGCATTAACATTACTTTGGTAAACGGTCAAGTCCACTGCGGCAGGATCATTTTGATAAGCCAATACAAAATTGGTATTATCAAGTTCAATATTGTTAATAATATTCTGCACTTCTGCCAAAGTGGGTGTAGTGGTTTCTGTCAGCTCGTTAGCCGCCAAAGTTGCCAGCAAATTATTGGCTTTGGTTTTAACTTCTTCAAGTATGGTTTTGTTTGCTTCGCTCAAATTGTTATAATCAGCCAAATCAATTTCTCCGGTGACAATCAGTTTTTGAATTAATTCGCTGTTGTTATGGTTATCAAAAACTATATAGCTAATATTGCTGTCAATTTCAAAGGACACTCTTCCTGCTTTGTTAACAGCTTCTATAATAATTTTGCCAAAGTCTGCGTTAAGATCGTTTTTATCTTCCGCTCCAAACATTGAAACCAATAAATCAATGATTTTGTCATTTATAGCCGAATTGCTTCCGTTACCAATATACAAATCACTTTGGGTATAAGCAGTATCAACTATGATTTCACCGTCAACGGCTTGATATCTATTGACGGTAGTCAAATAAATCTTTTCTCCCAGACTGTAAGTTATTATACTAGCAAAAGCTCCTAGCTTATCTTCAATAGGCTTGACAATATCATCTTTATTAACAGACAAAGTCATTGTAATAATACAAAAATTGTTATCATCAGAGTCAACTTCCAATTTTACTTGAGCGACACTCAGTTCAATATCCGAATCTTTTTCCAAAGAAGCCAATTCATCGTCAATTAAAGCCGCTAGCTGTCCGCCTGTAAGTTTTAACGGAGTCTTAAAAATCAGCGATTCTGAACCCAAAAATGATGTTTCCGAATCATAGCCTACTATAGAATTTTCAAGCTGTGTATGAGCTGATTCAAGGTTTTGCTCACTGGGTTTATCTTGGTCTGTTATTTCAGGCTCTTCTTTTAATAATTTTCCTGTGCCTGAAATAAAATTAAACAAATCTCCCCAGTTGTTGATTCCCATTTGGATTTTTTCGCCCTCAT
>CALAYY010000162.1 GCA_937895465.1 uncultured Clostridia bacterium
TTAAAGAATATCAAAAAAAGGTGTCCATGCTGTTGTTATTACCCAATAAAAAGGACTTTAATGATTCCGAACAAAGCGAACACTAATCACTTTTGGTTTTTAATTTTTGAAAATTTTGGCTTTATACACTCTTATACAGGGTGTTAGTATATTTTTATCTTTTTTATCACAAATTACATATTATATACTAAATTAAACAGCCTTATATGTTAGTTTGATAATTGATTATCAAGCTTAATTAATAAGGTTTAATTTGTTATGTGATTGTGTTACTAATAATACTTGCGTGTTATGTAAAAACAGAGTTATAATAACAAGGCAAAGAAATAAAAACAGCTTTTTTTCAAAAAATACATTAGATAATAATTTTTAAAGGAAATAGATATTTATGAGAACAGAATGGAACGGTTTTGTGCCCGGCGAGTGGGCCAAAGGTGTCAATGTTAGGGATTTTATAATCAGCAATTACAAGCCTTATGACGGTGATGAAAGTTTTTTGGCTAAGCCAACTAAGCGTACAGTAACGCTTTTAGAAAAATATAATGAACTTCACAAAAAAGAGCTGGAAAAAGGCGGAGTGCTTGATATTGATGCCGAAACGGTAAGCTCACTTACCACATATAAGCCTGGATATTTGGACAAGAAAAACGAATTAATCGTTGGGTTGCAGACAGATGAACCGCTAAAACGCGGAGTCAATCCTTTCGGCGGAATACGTATGGCAAGAGCGGCTTGTGAGGCATACGGTTACAAGTTATCACAAAAAATAGAAGACCAGTTCAAATACCGCACTACACACAATGACGGTGTTTTTAGAGCATATACCAGTACAATGAGAAAAGCACGTAAAAGCGGAATTATTACAGGGTTGCCTGACGCTTACGGCAGAGGCAGAATAATCGGCGATTATAGACGTGTTGCGCTTTATGGAACAGATTATTTGATTGAATTTAAAAAACAAGATATGACTGAGCTTGAAAATGTGCCTATGACAGAAGAAAACATCCGCTTAAGAGAAGAGGTTTTTCGTCAGATAGAATATCTTAATCTATTAAAAGAAATGGGCGAGATGTATGGATATGATATTTCCAAACCTGCAAAAGATGCTCATGAGGCTGTACAGTGGATATATTTTGCATATCTTGCCGCAATCAAGGAGCAAAACGGCGCAGCAGAAAGTCTGGGCAGAGTTTCCACATTTTTGGATATATATTTTGAAAGAGACTTATCAAGCGGCTTAATTAATGAAGAATATGCTCAAGAAATAATAGACCAGTTTGTGCTAAAGCTAAGAATGGCACGTCAGCTTCGTACACCTGACTATAATGAGCTATTTGCAGGAGATCCTACATGGATTACTGAAAGTATAGGTGGTATAGGTATAGACAGCCGTCACATGGTTACAAAATCGTCTTTTAGATTTTTGCATACTTTAGATAATCTGACCCCCTCACCTGAGCCTAACTTGACTGTATTATGGTCAGAAAAACTGCCGTTAAACTTCAAAAAATATGCAGCTCATATCAGCATAACCACCAATTCAATTCAATATGAAAGCGACGAAGTAATGCGTCCTTTGTACGGCGATGATTACGGCATTGCTTGCTGTGTAAGCGCAATGAAAATCGGCGAACAAATGCAGTTTTTCGGAGCAAGATGCAATGTTGCTAAGGTTTTGCTTATGGCAATCAACGGCGGCAAGGATGAATTAAGCGGTATTCAGATAGGACCTGAAATGCCTGTGCTTGACGGCGTTTTAAATTATGACCAAGTATATGACAGATTCAAAAAATATATGGATTGGCTTGCAGAGCTTTATGTCAACACAATGAATATCATTCATTATATGCATGACAAGTACGCTTATGAAAAAATCCAAATGGCTTTACACAACACTCATGTTGAAAGGCTTATGGCTTTTGGTATTGCAGGGCTTTCAGTTGCAGCAGATTCCTTGAGCGCTATAAAACACGCCAAAGTTACCGCTGTCAAAAACGAGGAAGGTATCGTTACTGACTACATTAAAGAGGGCGATTATCCCAAATACGGCAATGACGATGATAGAGCAGATGATATTGTAAGAGACATTGTTGCATGTTTTTCTGATGCATTAAAAAAGCATCCCACTTACCGAAACGCACTTCACACCCTTTCTGTTCTTACCATAACCAGCAATGTGGTTTACGGCAAAAAGACAGGCTCCACGCCTGACGGCAGAAAATACGGCGAGCCCTTTGCACCCGGTGCCAATCCCATGCACGGCAGAGAATGCTGCGGTGCTTTGGCTTCACTTAATTCTGTTGCCAAGATACCCTTTGATGCTTGCAAGGACGGTATTTCCAACACATTCAGCATAACTCCAAAAACTTTGGGCAAGTCAGAGGATGAGCGAAAGATTAATCTAGTCAATATCATAGACGGATATTTTGTTCAAGGTGCACACCATATCAATGTCAATGTGCTGGATAGGTCTAGCCTTATAGACGCTCAAAAAAACCCCCAAAACTATCCTAACCTTACAATAAGAGTGAGCGGCTATGCAGTAAGGTTTAATTCATTAGAAAAAAAGCATCAGGATGAAGTAATCAGCCGTACTTTCTTTGAATCGATGTAAGTTTTTCTAAAAAGGATAAAATTAACACTAAACTGCCCCGAAAAACTTACACTTTCGGGGCTTTTATATTATATAATGGTTAAGAATATGGAAAAAGGATATATACATTCGATAGAATCATTGGGGACTGTGGACGGCCCTGGCGTGCGTACAGTCGTGTTTTTGCAAGGCTGTGTTTTACGCTGCCGATATTGCCATAATCCCGATACTTGGGAATGCAATGCAGGAAAAGCTTATACAGCAAAAGAGCTTTTTGACAGAGTCATAAAATTTCGTCCGTATTTTGGCTCATCAGGCGGAATAACAGCTTCAGGCGGAGAACCTTTGATTCAAGCTAAATTTTTGTATGAGTTTTTTAAACTGTTAAAAGAGGCAGGTGTTCATACCGCAATAGACACTTCAGGACTTATAAATGAGCATGTGAAAAAATTGTTGACTAAGACTGATTTGGTACTTCTCGATATTAAGCATACCGATCCCATAGAATACAAAAAATTGACAGGCTCAGATTTGATTGCACCCCAAAAAATGCATGCATACTTAATAGAAAATAATATACCGTTTTGGATAAGACAGGTAATTGTGCCAGGGATTAACGATAATATTGAACAGATAAAAGAACTTGCAAAATATTGCATACATGCCCAAAAGTATGAGCTTATCTCATATCATACTTTGGGACTTAACAAATGGAAAAAACTCAATATCCCTTATACCTTAGAAGGTGTCGATCCTCCATCTAAAGAACTAATGACTAATTTAAGGACAGCTTTAAAAGAAGAAGTTAACCGTCTGAAAACTTTATAAAAGATAAGAAAATATTTGCTTTAGCTGGAAGCTCTGATAATCTGTAGTTATATTAAGGCTTGTTATCATAATAATTTCTATATATTGTGTTTTTATTTTGGTCTTGACACTATATATAGTTAGTGATAAGATATTTAATGTTATCAATTATACAAAGGGGGCTAAGAAGTTATGATAAAAGAAATTTTAAAAAGAGACTCTACTGTTCAGCCTTTTGACATTGAAAAAATTACCAATGCTATTTATAAGGCGGCTGTTGCAGTAGGCGGAGAAGACAGAGAGCTTGCCGAAAAATTAAGTCAAGAGGTTGTAAGTAATCTTGAAGAAAGGTTTGGAGACAGACGGCCTCATGTAGAAGATGTACAGGACATGGTGGAAAAGGTGTTGATAGAAAAGGGACATGCCAAAACCGCCAAGGCTTTTATATTGTACCGAGAAAAAAGACACAGCGCACGAAAAATCAATGCACTTATCGGTGCCACTATTGATATGTTTGGCAATTATTTGGGCGAGAGTGATTGGGCTATCAAAGAAAATGCCAATATTCAAAAATCAGTCAATGGACTTAATAACTATATAAGAGAAAGCTTTACCAAAAAATATTGGCTTTATGAAATATACCCTGTAGATGTACGAAATGCCCACGAAAGTGGAGATTTACATCTGCATGACTTAGGCTTTTTCGGACCGTATTGTGCTGGTTGGGACATAAGGCAGATGCTAACAGACGGTTTTGGCGGTGTCAGCGGAAAAGTTGAGAGCAAGCCCCCTAAGCACATGCGTTCACTTTTGGGTCAGATTGTCAACGCCACTTTTACCACACAAGGCGAAACAGCAGGAGCGCAAGCATGGAGCAGTTTTGACACTTATCTTGCACCTTTTATTAGATATGACAATATGACTTACGAACAGGTAAAACAATGCCTGCAAGAATTTGTTTTTAATATCAATGTGCCTACAAGAGTAGGCTTTCAATGCCCTTTTTCTAATCTTACATTTGATATCAAAGTCCCTAGTACGCTAAAAGACCAGCCTGTAATCATAGGCGGTGCTGCTAAGGACTTGACATATGGAGAATTTCAAAAAGAAATGGATATGCTTAACCTTGCCTTTTGTGAGGTTATGTTAGAGGGCGATGCCAAAGGCAGAGTGTTTACCTTCCCTATCCCTACTCTGAATATTACCAAGGATTTTGATTGGGACAGTCCTGTAACTGATGCATTTATGAAAATAACAGGCAAATACGGCATTCCATATTTTGCCAATTATGTCAATAGCGACCTCAATCCTGAAGACGCTGTTTCTATGTGCTGCAGGTTAAGACTTGATGTCAGTGAACTCAAAAAGCGCGGCGGCGGACTGTTTGGCTCTAACCCTTTGACCGGCTCTATAGGCGTGGTTACACTTAATCTACCCAGAATTGGCTATTTGTCCAAAACTAAGCAAGAATTTTTTGACCGAATAAAAAAACTATGTAATATTGCCAAGACCTCTTTGGAAATTAAGCGTAAGATTATAGAAGAGCAGTCAGAAAAGGGTTTGTATCCGTATTCAGCACATTTTTTAAGAAGTGTAAAACAAAGAACAGGACAATATTGGCACAACCATTTTAACACCATAGGCATAGTGGGAATGAACGAAGCACTTCTTAATTATATGGGTAAAGATATTACAACAGATGAAGGTAGAGAGTTTGCCATAGAAGTCATGAACTATATGAGAAGCATAATGGTAGAGTTTCAAAAAGAGACAGGACATATGTATAACTTGGAAGCAACTCCCGCAGAAGGCACAAGCTACCGCCTAGCTAAACTTGACACAGAAAGATACCCAGACATAATAACTAGCGGAGTTAATGAGCCTTATTATACCAATTCAACTCAACCCCCTGTCAATTTTTCGGATGATATATTTGAGTCTGTGGAAAATCAAGACGAATTGCAGTCGCTTTATACGGGCGGTACTGTTTTACATCTGTACTTGGGTGAAAAGGTTGACGATATTCAGGCATGCAAAAACCTTATTAAAACAATATTTACGCATTCCAAAATGCCGTATATTTCTCTTACACCCACTTTTTCTGTCTGCCCTGAACACGGCTATATTTCAGGCGAGCATTTCAAATGCCCGCAATGCGGAAGCGATGCTGAAGTATGGTCTAGAGTGGTAGGATATTTACGCCCTGTTCAAAACTATAATAAAGGCAAAAAAGAAGAATATATTCAAAGAGTAAAATATGTTATGCCCGACAATCTCAACGAGCTAAAAAAGCAATATGAGAAATCTGTTATAGCAGCAGGCTAAACAGATGAAAATTGCAGGCTATATAAAAAACTCATTAATTGATTATCCCTCTCACATTGCATGTGCTGTGTTTTTGGGCGGCTGTAATTTTGACTGCTGGTATTGCCATAACCGCCCTTATATAACAACGCATGGCGATATGCAAAGTGATGAAGTCTTGGAGTTTTTAAAAAAACGAGTAGGGCTTATAGAAGGAGTAGTTATAAGCGGAGGCGAGCCGACATTAAACAGTGAACTGCCTGACTTTTTGAAAGAGGTCAAAGCATTAGGATACCCTGTCAAGCTAGATACCAATGGAAGCAAGCCTAAGGTTTTGAAAAGTCTTATAGCAGATAAGTTAATTAATTATATAGCAATGGATTATAAAGCACCCTTAGAAAAGTATAAGCAAAATGTGCTTGTAGATATTGATACACAAGATATAACCAAGTCAGTTGAGATAATAATTAACAGCGGACTGGACTATGAGTTTAGAACGACCTTTGTTCCCACGCTTGACCAAGACGATATTATTAAGATTGCGCATGAAATTAAGGAAAGCAAAAGATATTGTTTACAGCAATATAGGCACGAAGAAGAATATTGTAAAATCTTGGGTCAGAGTGTAACACCGCATAGTGCGGATTATATAAGACAGACAGCCCAAAAGCTAAAAGAATTCTATCAAGGCGAGTTGATAATAAGAGGATTATAATAGAAAAAGAATTTAATAAAAATTTGGGGGATTGTTTAATACAATCCCTTAACTTTTTTGCGAGGCTCGGCAAGCACAAGTACATTTACTTCTTTTGCACCTTTTTTCAAAGTCAGTCTTGAAAGCTCATCAACTGTAGCACCCGTAGTCATTACATCGTCAATTAATAATATATTTTTGCCCTTGATATTAATTTCATCCGATGCCAAAAAAACACCCTTTACCTGTTCAAAGCGTTCTTTTCTATTTGATCTTGCTTGATAGGGGGTGTTTTTTATCTTATATAAAAAATCTTTTTCTATAGGAATATTATGATTTTTGCTGACTACTTGGCTAAGTAACAGAGATTGGTTATAACCACGTTCTTTTAATCGTTTTTGAGATAAAGGTGCAGGCACAATAAGGTCAATTTTCCAGTTGTAAGTCTTTAGGCAGTCACTCATCATTTCGCCCAAAGGCTTATAAAGATATTTTTTATTGCCGTATTTATAGCCCCTGATTAGTTTTTTAGCATTGCCTTCATAGATCAAAACACTGCGTGCCGTGCTGTAATTCGGCTTATAGTTTTTGCAGTCCTCACAAAAGACAGCCATATTTTGTATAACTGTACCGCATTTTTGGCAATAGTCATCGTCATTAAACTCTAATTTGCAGTTATCGCATAAGCAATACTTAGAATTATCAAATATTTCTTTTTGGCAAACAATGCATTTAAAATCAGACGGAAAAAAGATTTTTTCCAAAAAACCAAATAGTTTCATAATGAAGGATTGGCGTTAAGCGTCATATCCGCTATATTGACATTGTTTATATAATTATAATAGCCCATAGATGCAACCATTGCAGCGTTATCTGTACATAAAGCAAGAGGCGGAATATGAACATTAACTTTATATTTTTCGCCCATTTCTAAAAATCTCTCTCTTAAATAGCTGTTGGCCGCAACTCCGCCTGCAAGTGCAATATTTTCATAGCCTAGATTAAGTGTAGCAGTAAAAGCCTTTTCAACTATAGGCTCTATTGCATAATAGGTAAACGAAGCACAAATATCAGGGATATTAATTTCGTTCCCTTTTGCCTTTTGATTGTGTATATAATTGACGGCGGCGGTCTTAAGTCCGCTGTAGCTAAAGTTGTAACCGTCGCTTATTGTTTTGGCATGTTTAAAAAATTCTATATTGCTGTTTCCAAGCTTTGCAAGTTTGTCTATCTCAGGGCCCCCAGGATATCCAAGCCCCAAAAGCCTTGCCACCTTGTCAAAGGCTTCTCCTGCCGCATCGTCTTGCGTTGAGCCAAGTATTTCATAAGAAATATAATCCTTTATATTGACAAGTTCGGTATGCCCGCCGCTTACAACAGCACACAAAAAGGGCGGAACAAGATTAGAGTTATTGAGATAATTTGCCGCAATATGTGCTCTTATATGATTAACTGCAATTAATGGCTTTTTTAGCATATAGCTTAAAGATTTTGCCGCACTCACTCCTACAAGCAATGCTCCCACAAGTCCGGCGCCGTAAGTTACCGCGACGGCATCAATATCATCTAAAGAAATACCCGCATTCTTGACAGCCTCATCCAAAACATTGACTATAGCCATTGTATGATTTCGTGAGGCAATCTCAGGCACAACTCCGCCAAATCTTTTGTGGATATCAATTTGACTGGAAATAATATTGCTCAAAACAACTCTGCCGTTTTTAACAACGGCAATGCTTGTCTCGTCGCACGAACTTTCTATTCCCAATATATATATATCTTTTTCTGCGTTCATTACACTTTTTTCTTATTGTGATTTTCTAAGATAGTCATCGATAAAATCTTCTATATCGCCGTCCATAACCGCTTGAATATCAGTTTTTTCAAACCCAGTCCTATGGTCTTTCACAAGCGTGTAAGGGCAAAAGACATAAGAGCGGATTTGGCTGCCCCATTCGATTTTTTTGATTTCGCCCTTTATATTTTGTGCTTTTTCCAAGTTTTCACGCTCTTTTATTTCTACAAGTTTGGACAAAAGCATTTTCATTGCAGTTTCACGGTTTTGAATCTGTGAGCGTTCACTTTGGCATTGAACTATTACCCCAGAAGGTATATGAGTAATTCTTATAGCGGATTCCGTTTTGTTGACATGCTGACCGCCCGCGCCGCCGCTTCGATATGTGTCGATTTTGAGGTCTTCAGGTTTTATTTCAATAGTAGAATCCTGTTCTATTTCAGGCGCAACCTCAACGGAAGCAAAAGAAGTATGACGTCTTGCGTTTGAATCAAAAGGCGAAATCCTGACCAATCTATGCACACCCTTTTCGGCTTTTAGATATCCGTAAGTGTTGATACCCTCAACTATAAAGGTCACACTCTTTATGCCTGCGCCGTCGCCCTCAAGATAGTCAATGACTTTTACGGTATAATCGTTTTTTTCGGCATATCTTGTGTACATGCGATACAGCATATCTGTCCAATCTTGGGCTTCTGTACCGCCTGCACCTGCATGCAAGGTTATTATTGCATTATTGGCATCATATTCGCCTTTTAAAAGTGTTTGAAGATTTAATTTTTCGACCTCGACGGCAAACACTTCAAAGTCTTTTATAATTTCATCAGCCAATAATTCGTCATCTTCTTCATTGGCCAATTCTATAAGCTCATCAAGTTCAGATGCCTTTTGAAAAATTTTCTCAAAGTTATTTACTTTATCACTTAATGCTTTTAATTTTTGATTGACTTCTTTTACTTCATTTAAGTTTTTATAAAAATCCTCTTGGTTTTGCCGTGCCTGTAGCTCTTGAATTTCTTTTTTTAGCTTAGGCAAGTCAAAGAGAGTCTCCTATTGCCATTATAGTTGTGCGGCAATCTTCTAGTTGTGTTTGTATAGTTTCTAGTTTTAACATCTATTTTACTCCGATTTATTCGTTTCTTCCGCAGCAGTTTTTGTGTTTTTTTCCGCTGCCGCATGGACAAGGCTCATTTCTTCCGACCAGCTTTTCGCTTACAATAGGCTGAGGGCCTTTTGGAGGGGATTTTTTGGTAAGTGTGCCGTTAGCACCGCGTGATTCGGTAAGCTCAACTTTGCGTTCTTCTCTTTTTACAG
This sequence comes from uncultured Clostridia bacterium, assembly GCA_937895465.1. Taxonomy (GTDB): domain Bacteria; phylum Bacillota; class Clostridia; order Christensenellales; family DUVY01; genus DUVY01. The sequence continues at coordinate 9,508 of CALAYY010000162.1, forward strand.
GTGCTTTTTCAATATTTACTCTCATCAAAAATTGAACTGTCTGTTCTTTGATACGTTCTATCATATCGTCAAACATCTCAAAGCCTTCTTGCTTATAGGCTATAACTGGGTCATGTTGACCGTAAGCACGAAGACCAATACCACGTCTTAAGACATCCATTGCGTCAATGTGTTCCATCCACTTAGAATCAACCACTCTAAGCAGCACTATGCGTTCAACTTCGTCAAAGCTTACACCCATATTGGAAGCATCTTCAATCTTCTTGTTATAAAATGCCGTCATTTCGCTTATGAGATTGTCAATAATATCGTCAACATCCCATTTAGACAGATTATCTTCATTTAAAAACTCTTTGGTTTCAGGCAATAGATATCTTTCTATATCCTTGTTAAAGTTTTCTATATCCCATTCCTGCCAATCAGTGCTGCGTTCGGCATAAGCTAAGGCTATAGCCTCAGCCTGATGAGAAATCATTTCGGCAACTTCATCATGCACGCTTTCGCCCATCAGCACCTTGTTACGTTGAGAATATATAATCGTTCTTTGGGTGTTCATTACGTCGTCATATTCTAAGACATGGCGTCTTATTGAAAAGTTTCTGCCCTCAACTGTTTTTTGCGCGCCCTCTATTCTGCGTGTGAGCATTTTCATAGCTAAGGGCGTATCTTCATCCAACTTAAACATTTCAGCTATTCGCTTTATCCTGTCTCCGCCAAACAGTCTGATAAGCTCGTCTTCCATACTAAGATAAAATATTGAAGAACCTATGTCGCCCTGTCTGCCCGCTCTGCCTCTTAACTGGTTATCAATACGTCTGGATTCATGGCGTTCGGTACCTATTATTCTAAGACCCCCAACATCAATAACATCCTGTTTTTCTTTTTGGGTTTGAGCTGAAAATGCCTCAAAATGTCGCTTATATTCTTCTTTGGCTGCCAAAACTTCCGTGTCATCAGTATGAGCAAAAGAAGTTGCTGCCTCAATAATTTCATCCTTATATCCAAGTTCTCTCATGCGGTGCTTAGCCATAAATTCGGAGTTGCCGCCAAGCAAAATATCTGTACCACGACCTGCCATGTTAGTGGCGATAGTGACAGAGCCTTTTCGTCCTGCTTGGGCTACAATCTCAGCTTCCAAAGCATGGTTTTTGGCGTTTAGCACATTATGAGCAATTCTATCTCTTGAGAGCATTTTGGACAGCTCCTCACTCTTTTCAACGGTAACCGTACCCACAAGTACAGGCTGTCCTCTGCCGTTACATTCTTTTATGTCAGCAATGATTGCTTTTAGCTTGCCCTGATGAGTGGTATAAACCTGATCATTTTCATCTACTCTTATCATGGGCTTGTTGGGCGGAATCACTACAACATCAAGACCGTAAATAGCGTTAAATTCGCCTTCTTCAGTCTTTGCCGTACCCGTCATACCTGAGAGCTTAGTATAAAGTCTAAAAAAGTTCTGAAAGGTAATAGTCGCCATAGTTTTGTTTTCGTTTTGAATTTTTACATTTTCTTTAGCTTCTATTGCCTGATGAAGTCCATCACTGTAACGTCTTCCTATCATAAGACGACCTGTAAACTCATCTACTATAATTACTTCGCCGTCTTTTACAATATAATCGTTGTCACGCTTCATTATAAAGTGCGCACGAAGAGCATTATTTATATAATGGTATAATTCATCATTTTGAGCATCGCCCAAGTTTTCTACAGCAAAATATCTTTCTGCCTTAAATACACCAGAGTCATTAAGATGCACAGTCTTTTTTTCTTCGTCCAGATCAACGTCTTCAATTTTGATGTATTTTGCAAATTTATTGACATTGACATACATGTCCGAAGACTTATCGCCCCGTCCGCTTATTATAAGAGGAGTTCTCGCCTCGTCAATCAAAATGGAGTCTACTTCGTCCACTATGCCAAAGGAAAGGTCTCTTAGCACTTTGTCTCGGGCATTAATAACCATGTTATCTCTTAGATAGTCAAAGCCAAGCTCATTATTGGTGCAATAAGTAATATCAGCCTGATACGCAGCACGCTTTGCCTCGTTTTTCATACCTGAAATTGATACTGCAACACTAAGCCCCATAAATCTAAAGACTTTACCCATCCATTCGGCTTGAGTTTTGGCAAGATAATCATTGACCGTTACGATATGAACACCTTTGCCTAAGAGTGCATTGAGATAAGCAGGCAAAACAGCCACCAAGGTCTTACCTTCACCTGTTTTCATTTCGGCGATTCTGCCCTGATGTAAGACTATACCGCCTATTAACTGAACATGGAAGGGACGCATTGCAAGCACTCTTTCGCTTGCCTCACGTATTGCGGCAAACGCATCCGGCAAAATATCATCTAATGTTTCATAGTTGTTTTGAAGTCTGTCCTTTAATGCTGGAGTGACGGCTTTTAGTTCTTCGTCCGACATTTGTTTGTATTTATCCGCCAAAGCCTCTATTTTGGCTGTGATAACTTCTAACTTCTTTAAAGCTCTTTTGTTATCTGAGCCCAAAATTGCTTTTATTATTCCCATATCCTTTCCTGCCTTTATAAGTTACTTTGCTTTTTTATTGTGTAAAACAGATTTCCTGTTTTTTTGTCCGTTTTTATAATAATCCTTAAATGCTTTTTCGCTTTCAGCATCAAGTGCCCTTTTGGGCAATATAAACACGCCGATTTTGGGCAGCTTCAAAACATAGTAGTTTTTATACTCAATCATATTGAGTATATATTCCCATCGGATTTTGCCGCCCTTTCTTACCTGAAAAAAGTCCTCATGCAAAATAACAGTTATAACATCGTTTTTTAGTTCTTGGGCACTTTTTTTATAAACCGCCAACACTTTAAAAAAGGTGAGCGCTAAAAATGCTGCAGAAAACACCGTTATAAGTATGCCCATACTAAGAAGGCTTTGGTTAGGCAAGAGTGCACCAATTACAATCATTATTGAAAATACAATTATAACCAATCCCCAAGCAATAAGTGTGTTGCGATTGGCGTTTTTGTAATATTCTTTGAGGTCATCTTTAGTGACAGTAAAATTAAGTTCCATAATCAGCGGTTCCTTCTTGCTTCCATTTTCTTGCGGTATTCAATTAAGTTCTGCGTTTTGAGGTTTTGTAAAAACCATTTTAACTCGTCAGCAGACAAAGCAGCTTTTTTCAAAAAGAACATATTATTGACATCATTTCTCAAAACAAGATATTTCTTTGTTTCATAAAAGAATTTATAATACCCCCATTTGACACCGTCTTTTTTATCGTCGCTATATAAGATTATACCTTTTTCCTCGTCTATGGTTATTATTCTTTGGCCAAACATAGTGGGGTTTGATTTTTTATTAATCAGTATTTTTATTAAGACAAAAACGTCCGTTATCAACTGATAAGCTAAGCCTGCACCGATTATGAGCATACTTAGGACAAAGATACCTTCATAATAGTTTTTCCAATTAACCGTATGTAAAACTTGATCAGCACCATATACCATTGCCGATACTAATCCCAAAATCCCGCCCAATATAAGCACTATAACCATAGTCTTTATTGACGAAAAAACATTGATAAAAAACAATTCTTTGGGAGATATAGAAAACTTTATTTTTAACTTTTCCATGAAAAACCTCAAAATAGATTATAACATAAAAATTATTATGTTTACAACAAATCCCTTGTTATAATAAGATTGAAGATTTTTTATATCACAGGGAATATGCGTGCGCATATAACCGACATATCGTCGTGCGGTGCATTTTTATCCTCTTTTACACAATAATTCATAATTTCATCTGCCATAACTTGAGGGTTAGAAGTATTGACCGAATTAATAAATGCCTTATAATTTTCAGGGTCAGCAAAAACATCAGTGATGCCGTCAGTTGAGAGTATAATCATATCATTAGCACGCAGCAGTTTTCTAAATACAGCAGGCTTTGCTTCTTCTAGTATGCCCATAGGCAAAGTACCGCCCTCAACAATCTCACTTTCTATGCCGTGTTTTATTATTGAATAAGGCGCACCCAGCTTGATAATGTCGCAGGTGCATTCTCTTAAGTTGATAACGCATATATCAATAGCAGAAAAACTTTCCTCGCCAGTATAAGCCAAAAACTTATTGACGCTTGAAAGAATGGTGTTGTTGTCAAACCCTGCTTTATAAAAATTTTCTATTAGTTGCAAAGCCGTGTTTGCTAGCCTTTCTGCACTTTCGCCTGCCCCCATTCCGTCACAAAGCGCCATAAAAAATTTGTCGTCATTTATTTTTTCAAAGCTGTGTCTGTCTCCGCTTATAGTATTGCCTGTTTTTGGCATACATGCTGAGCCAAAAATAACATCAAAAGGCGGAACAGTTTTGAGTGTTACAATATTCCAGCCGCTGCCGTTGCCCTGTTCTTCATCAGTTACCGCCATTTTTTTCTTTAGTACTGAGCTTGTTATGTTTTTTAGGGTGTCTAGCTCATAGCTTCCGTTCATTACCACCATCTCAGCATTTAGTCCGCCTGAGCGTTCCTGACTTAATATTACTTCCTGACAAATTATATCATTGTATGTAAGTTCTTCTATTAAAGTGCGTTCATTGTTAATGTCAAAGGTAATGCCTTGTTTGGTTTCTTCTGCTATACTTAGCATCATTTTTGAAATTCCGCCCAACTGTTCAGCTACAAGCACTCTAGAAATATCCAGATTTTCAACTACTAGATTATTTTTTTTGTAAGAGTCTATCATAGTATTAATAAGGTTGATAAGAGTGTTTACCTTTTCGCATCTACTGGTTAAGTATGCGGGTATATCTATAATAGTTGCACGCCCTTTTTTGATAGCAGGCCTTAATATATCTTTAAAGCTCATAATTATATCGTCTTTTCTCTCATAGCATTTTGGATAATTAGAACAAGTTGAGCAAAGATTAAGCGGCAATTCGTCAGCCATTACATCAATTGTTTTTTCTAGCGGCATACAGCCTCTTACTGTTGTTCTAAAAATCCTGTCCATATCCGAAAAAATCCTGCTCAATTCTTTCAGCCTTTTATATAGCTGTTCTTTTCCTCGATTTACTATGTTTCGTGCGGCAAGAGTAGAGCTTGCGCCTACAAACATTTCACGCATTCTTATAAGTACCGATTTTGGCATAAGAATAAAACAAAGTCCTCCCATGCCCAAAGCCAGCACGGATATAAAAGTATAATCAGCATAGGAGGCAAAATAAAGTCCAAAAACAATGTCAGTCAACACAGCGGCAGAAGCGGTCATAATGCGAGATATTTCTATAAAAAGGCTTGCAGTCAACGCAATTGTTACAAAGGAAGCAATATATGTAATGTCATTAGTAGCAAGAGAAACCCCAAAACCGCAAAAAACTCCGTATCCGCAAGCCGCACCGCCACCTATTGTATATGCAATTATTAGCATGGTAAGACAAAAAAAGGCCCGTGCGGCAATATCTCCAAAAAAAGAAAAGGTTGCAAGTCCGTCAAACAGCGCAATAAAAAATATAGCTATGCATGCAAGGTCGTTTTTGTTAAGTCTGTATTTTAGCTTTCTTACAAGCACCGAATGACACACCGTAATACATGCATACAAAAACACCGCACCAAACAAAAGATTAAGCACCGCATTAAGTGCATTGCTGCCTATTTTAAAGCATACATACAAATAGCCTATTTGACCTAACAGCGCATAGGCAATCATCATGGGTAAAGTTATAGGCTTTTTTAGCTTATTGTGTATAAGGCTTGCCATAAGCATTATAATTATTGTACACACGCTGTTAATAAGCGAATTAACAGAAGGGTCTATTATTATGCCGGACACAATATGAAAAAAAGAAAGCAACAAAGCATTTTGATTGAAAAAAACAAGTGCAGCAAAAAATCCCCAAGAAAAAGGACGCAAGGCTTTTATCTCGGCTTGGGACAAAACAATCATAACCAAAAAATATATTACATATTTTAAAACAGTATTTATTTTTGTTTTAACTGGTGATTTTTGCTGGATTATCTCAAAGGTCTTAGGCGTTTTTTTCAAACTTTGCTGCATAACTTCCCCCTGATAAAAAAACCTATAATTATAGATAACAATCATATAAAAAAAGCCTTGCGCAATCCTTATGATTTTGTCAAAAAATATGTTTTTAATACATAAAAAAAGCAGCTCAACTTGAGCTACTTTAGATTAAGTTTACTATTATACTCTGTTCATCTGAACTTTGGCATTGCCTAAGGCAGAGGCTTCTATAGGCAAAGCTAATATTTGCTTTTTGGTATAGTGTTTTGTTAAGTCGTTGAGATATGTGTTTTTTGCACCGCCGCCTACTATATATAAAGTATCAAATTTTTGTTTTACATTGTTTTCAAGATCGTCTATTGCTGTTTTGTAACTATAAGCAAGACTGTGATAAACCGAATTAAAAAGATCGGCATTGTTTTTTGGTGGTGCTTTTTTATGTTCTTGAAAATATCCCATAATCTCATTGGTCATATTTTGCGGTGCATAAAATCTAAAGTCATTTACATCAAATATTTCAATATAACTGCTTGTTTTTGCCGTTTCAACCATCTGTTCAAAATTAGCAATCTGCAGCTCTTTTTTTAGACACTGCACTATCCAAAGCCCCATTATGTTTTTTTGATACCTAATATAATTAATTCCGCCTTCATTAGAATAACCGCTTTTTTGGCTGTTATTATCAGTTAAAGCCTGCTGTACCTTGACACCCAAAAGAGACCATGTGCCGCTTGATATATAAGGTGCGTTATCCTGCATATCAATGCTTTCAACTGCACTTGCTGTGTCATGAGTAGCACAAAGCACGACTTTGGTCTGTCCGCCTACTTCTTTTGAAATATCAGACAAGAGTTCGCCTGCCAAAGTGTTAGGCAAAGATAATTCTTTTTCAAATAACTTATCAGGCAGATTAAGGGCATTAATAATCTCTTTGTCAAAAACTTTTTTTCTTGCATTTATCAGCCCAGTAGTTGTGGCTTGTGTAAATTCTTTTAATTTTTTGCCTGTAAGCTTGTATATAAAATATTCAGGAAGCATTAAAAAGTCGGTAACGCCGTTTAGCCTGCCTTTTAGATAATCATCATACAGCTGATAAATAGTATTAAATGTCTGAAAAGAAATACCTGTCTTTTTATACAAGGTGTCAAAGGGGACAATGTTATGAACTGTATCTATTACAGCATTTGTTCGCTTGTCACGATAAGCATAACAGGGGAATGCCTCATCATTGCCTTTTAATAAGACATAATCCACACCCCATGTGTCTATGGAAAGGCTTTCTATTGACTGATATTTTTCAAAGGCTGTTTTTATACCCTGTTTAATTTCATCAAACAGCCTTACTGTATTCCAAACGAGGTGTCCATCAATTTCGTCCATGCCGTTAGAAAAACGGTAAACTTCATCAGTAACATAATTGTTGCCAGTTTTTGAACATACTATATGCCGTCCGCTTGATGCACCTATATCTATTGCCAGATAATATTTCATATATAATCCCCTTATTTAATATGAAATTATATTTATCTTAGCATTATTATATCGACAAAACAAGGGTATTTTTATTGCTCGTTATTTTTTAATGCTTCGCCGATAGGGACTTTATTAATCTTTTTTGAAGCTAATAATCTGGATACACCATAAACAGTGCCTGCTACAACAAAAGCAATTAAGGCAGTCAGCCATGAGATATAAGGATTGACCAGTACATTCATACCTTGAGTAAATTGATTGAGGATATATCCTACAAACCATAAGTCAAGAGGATAGGACAATATAAATCCGGCGGCGGCAAAGAGTATTCCGCCGTTTAGGATAAGTCCGTTTACTTGTTTGGAAGAATATCCAAACATCTTAAAAAGAGCTATATTATATTTATTTTCTTCTAGTATCAGATCTACCACAATATGCACCAAAATTATAGCAACCAAAATAGCCGAAATTCCTATTATCAAAATAGCTGCAATAAGTGCGCCTGTAACCTGATCTATAGTTTTCATCATATAGTCATAGATATCTGTATAAGCTGTGTTTTGCATTCCATCCAAAAGCTTATCACTTATTACTACATTATATATATTATCTATATTGCCTATCTTTTCGCCGTACAGTTTGTTGTATTCTTCAATCAATAATTCTTTGGGGAAAAATATCACATCACCCAAGACATAGTCAGTTGTAATCTCAACCTTATACTCCCAATCCTCAAAATCTAAGCCCTTATGAATTATTTTTATTGTGTCGCCCTGGTTAATATTTAGATGCTTAGCCGCAGAATACGAAACAGCCATTTTTGAATAGTCAACAGGCTTTTTTGTCTGTCTGTCATTTTGCATTATGCTTTTTGAATCTCTATCCATAAAGCGTATTGAGGTTTTTAGATAATTATCATTATTATAAACCAAAGCCAAGGATTCAAAATAATTCTCGCCCATGCTGTTTTTTCCGTATTGAATATCGCTTCCATAACTATATATGTGCTGATAATTATAGGTGTTTTTTATGGTGGTATCTATATTGTTAATCGAATCCAATATCCCAAGCCCCAACATCAAAAGCATGCCCGATATAACCATACCCAAAAACAAAATAAAATGCCGTCCAAAATTCCGCAAAATATCTCTTATAAAAAACTTTGTCCTAAAATTGAGCTTATCAATTTTGGCGGCTTTTTCTATTTTGGATACCTTTGCCCGTCTGCCCTGTCCACGCATGAGATTTAGAGGCGGTTGCCTTAGTGCGTGTATTGTAACAAAAAAGGTTACAGGCAATATCGCCAAAAATGCAATAGAAAATATAATAAGCATATCAATAGGATTGTAGGTGTATATGATTAACGGAAGATTGTATCTGGTTATTTCAATCAAAGATACAGCACGGGCTAACGAAAAGCCCAAAAGTCCGCCCACTATTGTTCCCAAGCTTACAAGCAAAAACGGCAAAAACATATAATGAATAAGCAATTCTTTTTTTCTGTAGCCTAGTGCATAGAACGTTCCCATTATATTTTCTTCGCCGATTAATTGGCGGTTAAGTATTATTGCCAGCATAAAAGATGCCACAAGCAAAATAAAGATCGGCAATATCTGACCTATCTGAATAAAGCCTGAAATATCGCCTTTGGCTCCTGCGGTACGCCCATTAAGCTCACGTTCCAGCCAGTTAATCGTATTATAGCCCTTTGACATAAGTGCATTATTAAAGTCTTTAAAAATTTTTTCCTTTTGCTCTATATTAAGTCCGCTTTGCAATTTTGCCAGATACTCTGTTTTATAGGTAGGTGTCCAATTTGATATATCTGAGGTCAATACAAGCCCAAAAACATCTGATTGATTGATTACATTACTCTCACTATAAGAGACTGTAATATAATCGGGCAGTGTAAAAAAACCTGTGACTTTAGCATGCTTATTATTAATGGAAAGAGTATCACCAATAGAAATATTATGATAATCTGCAAAACTTCTGTCTATAAGCACTTCATTTTGGTTTTTCGGAACAATGCCTTCTAATAATTGATAGGTGTTGAGTGTGTCCGTTTTTTGAAAAACTCGCAAAGTAACGCCGTCAGTTTTTATATCCATATAATATCTTTGTTCGACGGTGTCAAAATATTGCTCCAAAATGTACTTATCGCTTTCATCTAAGCCGTTAGTCTTCTGGGCATTGACAACTTCAAAAGACACATCTGCAAGGCTGTTGTTGACCCAAAAATCATCCAGACTTTTTTGGATGCTGTAGCCGCTTGTACGAAATGCGGTAAAGAGCGCACTTGAAAGGATTATCAAAATTAGTGCGCCTAGATATCTAATCTTATTAAATCTAATCGTCCTTAATGACTTCAAAAAAAGCAATTTCATATCTTACCACTCTAATTGAGCTGCTTGCAAAATCTGAGTGTTTTGTTCGTTTTTGACTATCTCACCATTTTTTAACATTACAATACGGTCTGCCATTTTGGCTATTTCGCTGTTATGTGTAACCAGCAATACTGTTGTATTGTACTTTTTGTTGATATCTCTTAACAGCTTCAAAACTTCTATAGAATTTTCAAAATCCAGAGCGCCTGTAGGCTCGTCGCATATTAGAAGTTTAGCGTTTTTTACTATTGCTCTTGCTATAGCGACACGCTGCTGCTGACCTCCGCTTAGCTTAGACGGAAACTTGTTTTTTTGGTCAAGTATTCCAACGCCGTTTAGCACTTCATCAATATCAAGCGGATTATGTGCTATATGTGATGCCACTTCAACATTTTCTTTTATGGTAAGAGAGGGTATAAGATTATAAAATTGAAAGACTATTCCGATGTTTTTTCGGCGAAATTCGGTAAGTGCTTTATCCTTTAGCTTAGTAATAGCTGTGTCCATTATTTCAACATTGCCCGAAGTCGCCCTGTCTATTCCGCCTATGATATTCATAAGAGTGGATTTACCTGAGCCTGACGGTCCCAATATAACGCAAAACTCGCCCTCTTGGATTTCTAAGTTAATTTTTTTGAGTGCAAAAAAGTCCTGTTCTCCTGAGCGGTAAATTTTGACAAGCTCTGATATCCTTAATAATATATTCTTATCCATAATATTAGTATATTTTCCAATTTTTACAATTAAATGTCGTTTGTAACTCAAGTCGTTCAATTTTCATAAGTAAAAGGTATAATAAGCACTAATTTTATCAAAATTTGCTTTTATTTGTCTAACTAATTTGTTATAATATCATTCATAATACAAGCAAAAAAGGTCATGATATGAACACCAAGCTGATCAGATATTACGATAAAATATTTGAATTTGGGCGTGTTGACCCATTGGCTGAGCCTGATAAGGTGTATGATTTTTTTGATTTTTTGCTTGAATATAACTTTGAACTAGCAGGCGAAATATGGGAATATCTCTTAGAGTCCAAAAAAACCGCTTTGCAAAGCTCACAGGTAATAATATCGCTCGTTGATAAGGTGTTGATATTATTTTCCCAAAAGTCTGAGCAAAAGACCGCTAAGCTTTTGAACGAAAACACTGTTATAAGAACAGCCGTATATCAGTTATCAGCTGATGCGGATAATGAGTTTAATCTGTCGGTTATATGCAACATCTTGCTTAGCAGCAAGATAGAATCAAGCGAAGAATTTTTGAAAGCGTTGCAAAAAAACACGGCAATGTCAGGCGGTTTCGCTGGCGCAATGAGACAAATTGTGGATAATGTGATTGACTCTTTAAGGATAAAAGCAGCCGAAAAAAACACACCAGTAAAAATGCAAAAAAAACTAGCAGCATTATTGATGAATTATATATCCAAGACCAAAGGCGCACACAAAGCAATCTTAACTCAAAAAATAAAAGAAGTGACCTAAAACAGCTTATTATCTAACCCCTCATAAATTCTAAAAAGACAAAGCCCGTTTTTATTAACGGGCTTTGTCTTTTTTTGTATCAATTAAAACTACGTTTTGATTGAAGTTATGATTAAAATAACTATTAAAAAAATAAAAGAAGCGAAAAAATAATTTTCGCTTCTTTATTTTTGTTATTAACAATTAGTCAGCTTTAAAAGGCAGCAATGCAATCTCTCTTGAGCGCTTTATAGCTTCTGCAAGCTCACGCTGATGCTTAGCACATGTGCCGGTATTACGCTTAGGCAAAATCTTGCCTTTTTCAGTAATAAACTTTCTAAGATGAGCTGTATCCTTATAGTCTATTGCCACCTTTTCTGCACAGAATATGCATACTTTCTTTTTGGGTGCTCTATAAGGTCTTTTTACAACTTTTTCGTCCGTATTCTTTACATATTTTTTCTTTTCTTCCATTTTGAATCTCCTATACTAAAAGGGCAAGTCGTCGTCTTCAATAGGCGGCGCATCTTTTATACTCTTTTTTGGGGTATGATCGTCATACGAATTATCAGATGACTTCGGTGTCAAAAACTCAACATCTTCAGCCACAACATCAGTAGCATACTTTTTGATGCCGTCCTGCTCATAAGACCGTGTTTGCAGATATCCGCTAACCCCTATCTTAGAGCCTTTTTTGAGATACTTATGACAGTTTTCAGCAAGTCCTCTCCAAGCAGTGATATTAAAAAAATCTGCCTGTCTCTCGCCATCAGCATTGACAAAATTGCGGTTAACGGCTATGGACATACGGCATAAAGCAATACCGCCCGAGGTCTGACTAAGTTCGGGATCACGTGTAAGGTTTCCGATTAATATTACTTTGTTCATAATAATAACCCCTTAATCCTGTTTTACTATTATGTGTCTTAAAACTTCGTCGGAAATATTCATTTGGCGTGTGATTTCTGCGGGTAACTCGGCTGTGCCAGAAATATTCATAAGCACATAAAACCCATCGTTTTTAAACTTAATAGGATAAGCAAGTCTTCTTACGCCCCATTTGTCTAGCTTGTCAACAGTACCGCCTGCTGTTGTTACAATAGAAGAAAATTTTTCGATAGCGGCATCTTTTTGTGCATCGTCAATCTGAGTTGACAAAATGTAAAGCACTTCGTATTTGTTCAATTCTTTCACCTCCCGGTCAATTTCGGCTTTGCTTGTTGAACGACTGCAAAGCAAGGTTAATAAATTTTCGGCTGTCAATGGTGGGAGCTACAGGGATCGAACCTGTGACCCTCTGCTTGTAAGGCAGATGCTCTCCCAGCTGAGCTAAGCTCCCGTATTTTGACAGCCGTATAATAATGGTGACCCCAAGGAGGCTCGAACTCCTGTTACCGCCGTGAAAGGGCGATGTCTTAACCACTTGACCATGGGGCCGTATTGGTAGCGGCAGACGGACTCGAACCATCGACCTGTCGGGTATGAACCGAACGCTCTAGCCAACTGAGCTATGCCGCCGCAAAATTGTATTTTGTTTTTGATGTCCGTTAGAAATTAAGCTTTATTATTATATATTATTACCTAAATCTTGTAAAGAGTTTTGTTGGGTTAAATTCTTGAAAATTTTAGTAAATCCAATATTTTTGGAGATGTTTAAGTTATAAATACAATCTGACAGTTTATTTTATATCATTACCGTCATTATTATTTGGTTTTTCATCCGATTGCGAAGAATTCTCATCGTCTAGTAAGCTCCCGTCTTTTTTTACCTTTTTTATAGAATACATAATTGCAATCACAGGACCAATATAAAAGACAAACACAATCAAAACATTCCAGATTATAAAATTCTTTATAGTTATCTTGGCTTTGGACATTTTTACAAATGCAACCATAGAAAGCACATATTGCACCAAAACCGCCAAAGCTACTATTATTATCTTAGTGGGGCTTACCGCCGCCAAAACTAAAGGCATCTTTTAGACTCCAAAAAAAACTTAAAATCATTATAACAAAACTTTTCAGTTAGTCAATGAATTTTAAAAGCCAAAAAAAAGTATTGCTATTAATTGTTAATAAAAAGAACTTATTAATCTTTAAAGTTTTTGATTATCGAAATTAAGGTTTCAAGCTGGCTTTCTGTTAGATTATTGATTTTTTTCTTTAACCCTTCTTGAATAAGCCTTTTTTCAAGTTCGCTTTTTTCTGATTTTGTATCTATGTCAAATCCAAACAAGGTATTCATATCAGTATTAAAATGTTCCGCAATTTCTTCTAATTTTTCTAGTCTTGGAATACTGCCGTTTTCCCAGTTAAAAACGGCATTAGGAGACACATTAAAGACTTCTGCCATGTCTTTTTGATTGTATCCCTTCTGTTCCCTTAATCTTTTAATTGCTTTTCCAAAATTACTTTTCATTTTAAGTAATTTTATCATTAAAATTAGGTAAAATCTATTTGCAATTAGATTAAACTATGTTAAAATTAATGATAAATTAGATAATATCTAATTGCGACACAAGGGGAATAATAATGTTAAGATTAAAAGATTTTTTAAAAGCTGTTGATGAAAACACTTTTTGCAAAATTACAGATATTAGCGGAAAGATACTATTAGAGCCATTAAGCATATTTGAATTATCAATTACAGGTGTCAAATACTTTGAATATCATATAATTCATTGTTATATCAGAAATAACCATCTTATTATTATGTTGGATTTAGATATAATAATATAGAAAAGAAAAAAACAAAAAAGCCCTTGTGAAAAACACAAGGGCTTTTATAAATGGTTGCGGAGAGGGGATTCGAACCTCCTGACCTTCGGGTTATGAGCCCGACGAGCTACCGGACTGCTCCACTCCGCGATATCAAGGCTGCCGTTTTTGACAGCTTTTATATTCTATTACTTATATTATGTTTTGTCAAGGTATATTGACGCATTAAATTGGATTTTAAATGGCAATATCTGTCTTTTGTTGTTTTGGGCAATAACACCTTGTTTTAATTTCTAATAATTTCATATATTAATAATGTTACGCATAAAAAACCTTTGACACAAAGCAGGGTTTTGTGTGATAATTAAAATGCGGAAGAATTTGGAATTTTTTTTAGATGCATTTAAAATCTCATAATTTATCCAAGTTTTTTTGTATAATGGTTATACATATAATTAGGAAATCAAAAATTTTATATAATTTTGGAGGATGCTAAATGAATACTTATGGCATTGAAAAATGGGGGATTTTGAACCCCTTGGCAGTTTATCGAAACCTTACTCCGGCTGAACTTACTGAGCTTGCGCTTGAAACAGAAGACGCACAGCTTATGGATAACGGAGCGCTCTTGGTAAGCACAGGAAAATATACCGGACGCTCTCCCAAAGACCGCTTTATTGTAGATGAGCCATCAGTTACCAATGAAATTGATTGGGGCACAGAAAACAAAAAGATTTCAGTTGAAAACTTTAACAGAATTTTGGCTAAAATGACCTCTTATCTTCATAACCGTGAGATATTTATTTTTGACGGTTTTGCAGGTGCAGATAAAAGTCATCGTATAGGTGTTAGAGTTATCAACGAATTTGCATCGCATAACCTATTTATGCATGATATGCTTATCCGCCCCGAAGTTGGCGAGCTTGATAATTTTAAAGAAGACTTTACTATTATTTCTGCACCCGGACTTAATCTTATTCCCCAAACAGACGGAACTAATTCTGAAGCAGGAATCATTGTCAGCTTTGAACATAAAGTAGTTTTGATAGCAGGGTCAAGATACTGCGGCGAGATGAAAAAGAGCGTATTTTCAGTAATGAATTATATTTTGCCCAAAAAAGGCATTTTGAGCATGCACTGTTCAGCCAATGTGTCTTTAGAAGACGGCTCTTCAGCATTGTTCTTTGGGCTTTCAGGTACAGGCAAAACAACACTTAGTGCTGATCCTCATCGCGGTCTTATCGGTGACGATGAACATGGCTGGAGTGATGAAGGCATATTTAATTTTGAGGGCGGCTGCTATGCTAAGTGTATCGGACTTACAGAAGAAAAAGAGCCCGAAATATTTAGAGCTGTAAGATTTGGTTCAGTTGTAGAAAATGTTGTTGTTGACCAAAACCGTCATCCTGATTATGAGAATGGTTCTATAACTGAAAACACCCGTGTTGCTTATCCTATCAACTATATACCCAATGCAGTTATTCCGGGTGTTGCAGGACACCCCAGCACAGTAATATTCTTAACTGCT
>CALAYY010000163.1 GCA_937895465.1 uncultured Clostridia bacterium
ATGGCAAATTAGGAATTATATATGCTTTACCATTTTTGTCTATTACAGAGCAAGTTCAAAAAATTTTAGAAGATGATTTACAGATTGATTATTTAGCTATAAATTCAAAAGCTCAAAATAATGATATAGAAAAAGCGGCTAAACAAATAGTAGCCATTATATCTGCTGAGAAGGCAAGAACATTAAGAAATGAACAAAAAATCAACAAACTTATTCAAGGAGATAATATAATATGATGACTAATCCACCTATTGACAAATTAATTGATATGATTGACAGCAAATATGCTTTGTGCTGTTTGGTTTCAAAAAGGGCAAGACAGCTTCAGGACAAAAAGCCCGAATTATTGGAAGAAAATAATGCAAAGGCTATCTCATATGCAGCGCAAGAAATTTTTGAAGGCAAAGTTCATATAGCAAAAGAATAATTTTTTATGAATAATTTTTTAAAAGACAAAACAATTGTAATCGGAATAACAGGCGGAATTGCCGCCTATAAGATTTGCACACTCACAAGCAGTCTAAAAAAGCAAGGCGCAGATGTTCATATTATTATGACAAAAAACGCTCATAATTTTGTTACGCCTTTGACATTGCAAACTTTGTCTAATAATAAAGTTATTACTGATATGTTTGATACTAATTTTACGCCTGATGTTAAACATATCTCTTTGGCAAAAAAGGCTGATATTATGGTAATAGCACCTGCTACTGCTAATATTATAGCCAAAATTGCTAACGGAATTGCGGATGATTTTTTAACTACTGATGTTTTGGCAACAAAAGCACCTATTTTGATTTGCCCTGCAATGAATACTAATATGCTCTTAAATTCTGTTACACAAGAAAATATAGTAAAATTAAAAAATAGGGGCTTTAATATCCTATATGGGGATGAAGGGCTTCTTGCTTGCGGAGATGAGGGTGCAGGCAGAATGGCAGAACCTCAAATAATTGAAGAAAATATTGTCAATATTCTAAATAAAAAAAAAGATCTCATTAACAAAACAGTTTTAATTGCCGCTGGAGCAACACGTGAAGATATTGACGGTGTTCGTTACATTACCAATTATTCAAGTGGCAAAATGGGCGTTGCATTGGCAAAATCAGCTATTAACCGTGGTGCAAGAGTTATATTTATTCATGGTAATATGAGCATTGACGCCGATATATGTGCGCAAAAAATACAGGTTTTTTCAACGAACGACATGTATAATGCCGTTATGCAAAATTATCAGTCAGCTGATATTATTATAATGGCTGCCGCACCGTCTGACTATAAAATAAAAAACAAGTATTCTCAAAAAATTAAATCTGAAAGCTTAACTCTTGAATTTGAAAAAAACATTGATATTGCTCAAGAAATAGGCAAAATAAAACAAGATAGAGTTTTGGTTATATTTGCTGCAGAAACAGAACACACTTTAGATAACGCTCAAAAAAAGCTAGTTAAGAAAAATGCTGATATGGCGGTAGCCAATAATGTGTCTTTGGAAGGTGCAGGGTTTGGAACTGATACCAATATCGCATCTTTGGTTTTTAATGATAGAATTATTAACCTTGAAAAAATGCCCAAAACAGCTCTCGCTGATATAATTTTTGATAATATTCTTACTTCTAATGTAAGGAATTCTTAACCTTATGATAGCTGATGTTATCGTAGATATAAATCATTCAAATGTTGATAAAGTCTTTGAATATCTTAATCCAGATAATATACCTGTAGGCAGCCGAATATATGTTCCTTTTGGCAGGCAGTTTATTGAAGGTTATATTGTCGGTCAAAAACAAACTCCAATTTATGATATTTCCAAATTAAAGCCCATTTCAAGACCTTTGGACGAAATTCCAGTTATAAGCCCCGAAATGCTTGAGCTTATGCAATTTATGACCAAAAAATACAATATCAAAATGGTCGATGCATTAAGGCTGTTTATTCCTGCTCAAATGCGTGGGGGAAGGATAAAGGCATTAAAAAAGAACTTTGTAAGAATAAGAGATGGTTTAACTGAAAGTACTGTCTTTGATTTGATTAACCCACGGGCAAAATCGCAAATTGAGCTTGCAGAATATTTATTATCTTGTGAGCAAGATATGGAAAGCGCATACATCAATACTCATTTTTCGCCCTCTGCTTTGAAATCTCTTGAGCAAAAAGGCATTGTCGAGATTATATCAAAAGAAATTAAAAGAACGCCATACAAGGGCTTGGAGGCGGAAAATGAAGTGTTTTCTCTTAAGCCTGAACAATTAACAGCATATCAAAAAATAAAAAACTCTCAGGATAGGCCATTTTTGTTACATGGCGTAACAGGAAGCGGCAAAACAGAAATATATATTCGATGTATTAATGATTGTATCAATCAAGAAAAAACTGCAATATTATTGGTGCCCGAGATATCTTTGACTCCTCAGGTATTTGCGTTATTCAAAAGCAGATTTGGAACAGATGTGGCAATATTACATAGCGGATTATCTATAGGAGAAAGGTATGATGAATGGAGACGGATTATTGAAGGTGAAGCCTCTATAGTAATAGGCGCAAGATCTGCTATTTTTGCACCGCTTCAAAATATCGGCATAATTATTATTGATGAAGAACATGATCCAAGCTATATATCCGAAAGCAACCCTAGGTATTTTACGCACGAAATAGCTGAATTTCGTAGAGGTTATAATAAAGCAAATATGATTTTGGGTAGTGCTACTCCTTCTATCGAATCATATTATAAAGCTAAGAATAATGAACTAGAGTTGATAGAAATGCCTAACAGAATCAACCAAAGACCCTTACCAAGAATTAACATAATAGATATGACCCAAGAAATAAGACGGGGCAATAATAGCTTTTTTTCGTATGAGCTTATAGACCAGATGAAAAAAGTTGTTTCTGAAGGCGATCAGATTATTCTTTTTTTGAATAGGAGAGGGTATGCATCATATCAAATGTGCCGCTCTTGCGGTTATGTGGTAAAATGCCCTGATTGTGATGTTTCCATGGTTTATCATAGAGATGAGAATATATTAAAGTGCCATTACTGTTCTTCTAGGTCGCATGTTCTTAATTTGTGTCCCCAATGCGAAAGTGAATATATCAAACAGGGTGCATACGGCACACAGCGTGTAGTAGAAGAGTTGAAAAAAATATTTCCAGATGTCACAATATTAAGGATGGATAATGACACTACCCGCACCAAAGATGCACATTTAAAGATATTAAAAGATTTTTCGGAGCGTAAAGCCCAAATATTAATAGGTACACAAATGGTTACCAAAGGGCATGATTTTTCTGATGTTACGCTTGTGGGCATACTAGATGCTGACTTAAGCTTATATTTTTCTGATTATCACAGCTGTGAACGAACATTTCAATTAATTACTCAGGTTTCAGGCAGGGCAGGGCGTGACGAGAAGGAAGGGTTGGTTGTGTTACAAACTTACTCGCCAAAACATTATGTATACAAATTGGCACAAAATTATAATTATCTTGGATTTTATGAAAAAGAAGCCAATATCAGAAAGGTTACAAATTATCCGCCTTTTTCTGTTATAATAAGGATTCTTGCTTGTTCAGAATCGGAAGAAAATGCAATAGCGGTATTAAAGGATATTTTTGATGAGATCAAACCCATTGCAGAACAAGACAAAGAAGATTTCTTATATATGAAGGCAATGAAATCACCTATTAAGCGTATTAAGAAAAAATACCGTGTTCAGATACTTATGAGGCTAAGCACTATCGGTGTTGACAAGAATTTGGATGATATTTATAATGTAATAAATAAAAATAATAACAAAAAGGATGTATTGGTCTATTCGGAGCTTAATCCGCAAGACTTAAGTTGAGTTATGGCATTAAGAGATATTGTTATAGTTGGAGAGGATATTTTACGGGCAAAAGCTAAGGTTGTTACTGAGTTTGATGACAATCTTTCACAGCTTATAGATGATATGGCAGAGACCATGTATCACAATGAAGGTGCTGGGCTTGCAGCGCCTCAAGTCAGTATTTTGAAGCGTGTTGTCGTAATAGATGTAGGAAATGGACTTGTAGAATTAGTCAATCCAAAAATCACAAAGCAAGATAATCCAATAATTTGTGATGAAGGATGTCTTAGCGTTCCCGGAAAACGAGGCAAGGTTTTGCGTCCTCAAAATCTTACGGTAGAAGCGTATGACAGGCATGGAAAAAAAGTTAAATATAAGGCAGAAGGCTATTTTGCCCAAGCCGTATCACATGAGTTGGATCATTTGGATGGGATATTGTATATAGATAAACTTATTGACGATAAGCTTGAAGATGTAAAGCCAAACAATTAATGGAGAAAAAAATGAATATAGTATTTTTGGGTACACCTGAATTTGCAGTATTACCTTTTAAGAAATTATTAAAATCTCATCATAAAATAATTGCCGTTGTTTCAAAGCCGGACAAACCTGCAGGCAGAGGATACAGGCTTATTTCACCGCCTGTAGTCGATGTAGCAAGAGATAACAATATTTCTGTCTATCAATTTAGGAGCATCAAAAAAGAAGGGGTCAATATTTTAAAAGAATTGAAGCCTGACATTATGGTCACAGCGGCATATGGACAGATTTTATCAAAAGAAATATTAGATATAGCACCTAAGGGTGTTATTAATATTCATGCTTCATTATTGCCAAAATATCGAGGTTCAGCACCCATTCAATGGGCAATAATTAATGGAGAGAAAAAGACAGGCGTTACTATCATGCAGACTGCAATTGGGCTTGATACAGGGGATATATTATTAAAAAAAGAAATTGACATTGAGCCTTATGATAATTCAATTACGTTAACAGATAAGATGAGTGGTTTAGGTGCTCATGCGTTAATAGAAGCACTTGATTTGATTGAAAAAGGTAATGCCAAGTTTATAGCTCAAGACGAAAGCCAATCATCATACTATCCTATGCTTAATAAAGATATGGGTAAAATTGATTGGACTAAAAGTGCAGAGCAAATTAATTGTCTTATTCGCGGGCTATCTGACTGGCCTGGAACATATTCGACATTGTGGGGAGAGAAATACAAAATTATTGAAGCCCAAGTTAATGACAAATCATACCCTGTAAAACCTGGCACAATATTCAATGTTGATAATTGCATTACCGTTATGTGCGGCGAAAAGTCTTTGGATATTACAGTTATACAAGCTCAGGGCAAAAAGGCAATGAAAACAGCTGATTACTTAAGGGGACACAAAAGATATATAGGCGAAAGGTTTGAATGATAAAGCATTGTTATCAAATCCTTTATAAAATATTTGCTGACGGTGCTTATGTCAATATTGCGCTTAATAATGGACTAAAATCTGTAAGTCCTAACGATAAGAATATCATTACCCGTATTGTTTATGGAGTTACTGAAAAAAATATCTTTTTGGAATATGCAATAGACAAATTAGTTAAAAAGCGTCCGCATGTCAGTGATACCGTTATATTAAAGATGGGCATTTATCGTATATATTTTATGAATGAGCCTGATTATGCTGTAGTAAATACAATGGTAGAATTGGCAAAAAGTCTAAAACGCAGTCCTGCCTTTATTAATGCGGTTTTAAGAAAGTGCAGAAAAATTGAGATGCCCTCTGAAGAATATGAAAAAAAGTCTTTAGAATATAATGTACCTATTTGGGCAATAAAAGAAATTGAAAAAGACTTTGGGCAGGAGATTACAGAGCAATTTTTCATTCATCCAAAAGAACTTCTTACTCATATAAGACATAATCCAAAAAAAATCTCCCAAAACGACTTTGAACAATATCTAAATTTTGAATTTGACCGTAAAACACCGTATGGATACTATGTCTGTCATAATACTCTAACTAAGCTAAAAGAACATACTCACCTTTATACAGTACAAAGTTTGGGTTCTATGGCGGTTTGCAATGCAATAGGTGTTGCTAAAGGCAATAAAGTATTAGATGTTTGTGCCGCACCTGGCGGCAAAAGCATATATTTGAAACAGCTTGCAGATATTTCGATTACTTCTTGTGATATTCATCCGCATAGATTAGAGTTAATTAATTCTTACAAAAAAAGAATGGATGAAAATGATATTAAAGTAGTAAAAAACGATGCCGTTGTCTTTAATCCTAAATGGGAAGGACAGTTTGATGCGGTTTTGTGCGATGTTCCATGCAGCGGTCTTGGTGTGTTAAACTCGAGAACAGATATTTTTCAGCATAGAACAAAAGACAGTATAAAAGAACTTACGGATTTACAAGATAAAATTATTCAAACATCATCAAAATATGTCAAGAAAGGCGGTTGTCTTGTTTATTCTACATGTACGATTTTAAAACAAGAAAATGAGCAGATAGTCAATAAGTTTTTGGCGAATAATACTCATTTTAAACCGATAGATTTTGACATCAAAGTTAAGAGTCTCAAACTGAATAATAATTTTGTTCAGCTTATGCCGTATATTTCTGATACAGAAGGATTTTTTATAGCAAAGGTAAAATATGAAACAACTGTTAACTGATTACAATATAGAAGAATTAAATCAATTATTTGCAGATCAACCGAAATTTAGGGCAAAACAGATTTTCAAATGGCTGCATAGCTATACAGACTTTGCTGATATGTCGGATATCCCTCAAAGTTTTCGTGAAGAATTGGCGCAAAATTATACAGCAATACCTATAAAGATTGTTAAGATGCTGTCTTCAAAAAAAGATAATACCAAAAAATTCTTATACCAATTATACGACGGCAATATTGTTGAAGGCGTTTTAATGGAATATAAATACGGCTCAACTATTTGCATTAGTACGCAAATTGGATGCCGTATGGGTTGTGCTTTTTGTGCCTCAGGCATTGGCGGACTTGTAAGAAATTTGAGTGCTGGAGAGATTTTGGGGCAGGTATTAGCTGTTAATTCTTACATGGGAGGAACTGTTACCAATCGCAAGGTAACCAATATAGTACTTATGGGAAGCGGAGAGCCTCTTGATAATTACCTTAATGTAACCAAATTTTTATCCCTTGTAAGCGACCCTGACGGCATTAATATAAGCCAAAGAAATATATCTTTATCAACATGCGGACTTGCCCAAAATATTATTAAATTAGCTGATGAGGGTTATAAGATTATTCTTACAATCTCGCTTCATTCTGCTATTGATGAAGTGAGAAAAAGGCTTATGCCGATTTCTAATAAATACAAAGTTGAAGATATAGTTAATGCTGCCAAATATTATTTTAACAAAACAGGACGAAGGGTCATTTATGAATATGCAATGATAAACGGTGAGAATATGGACAATGACGCAATAGAAGCGTTGGCAAGAATTACTCGCGGCTATTCCTGTCATGTCAACCTTATCATGTTAAATTACGTAAAAGAAAAGGGATTAAATCCATGTACACGAGAACAAGCTAAGTCTTTTGAAAACGAGCTTATAAAGCGTAATGTTTCTGTAACTATAAGAAGGTCTATGGGCAGCGATATAGAAGGTGCATGCGGACAGTTACGTAGAAAGTTTATGGAATAAATGACTCTGTACTTAGCGATAAAAAGCCCAAGAAACCAAATACAAGGTCTAAAGAGTAAAAACTATTTGCAGACATTTAGAATTCTAACATCAAAATTTACTATGCAACTTCAATATCAAATCACTAAATCTGACATTCAAGTTTACAAAAAGTGCAAAAAAGTGATTAAAAATAAAGGAATAATATATGGCAAAAAACGATATTGTTATTGTGGATAACATTGTTAAAGAAAGAATTAACTCAAAAACTCCTTCTAGTGACTTGGGAGAAGTTTTTGAATTTTTCGCTTTTGAACAAGTCCTTAAAGATTATGATTTAAGTGTTGACCAGATTATTGATGGAGTAACCGATGGGCGTAATGATGGTGGAATAGATGGCTTTTACATATTTATAAATGGAAATTACCTAGAAGATGTAAAGTCTTTTATGTGGCCAAAGAAATCATGTGAGATTAAAATATATATTCTTTCAGCTAAACATCATGATACTTTTGAAAAAGCATTATTAGATGACCAATATAGTACAATTTGTGAGCTTTTGGACTTATCGATTGAAACAAAAAATTTTAAAACACAATACAATGATGAATTGGTTTCTAAAAGAGATTTTTTTGTTGAGGCATACAGAAGAACCTCTGCTAATCTAGTCTCAATGGAAATAGATTTTTATTATTTATCTCGGGGGGATTCTGATATTGTTGGAGAAAACGTTGTTGCAAGAGCAAACCAAATTAAAGCTGAGATAGAAAATTTTTTTAGCGAATGCGATGTTAGCTATAGTTTTTTTGGTAGTTCAGAATTAATTAAACAATATAGAAAGAATAAGGATTTCAAGTTAAAACTTAAATATTCAAAAGTATTAAACAATTCGGGTCACAATTTTATTGCCTTGTGCCCGATTGGTGAGTATTTTAATTTTATTACCTTTAGTGATAAAAAATTGAGGCGTTATTTATTCGATTCAAATGTTCGCGCATATATGGGTTTAAATAGAGTAAATGACGATATTTTAGAATCTTTAAAAACAAATATTAGTATTGATTTTTGGTATTTAAATAATGGTATCACTATACTTGCAACAGGAGCTAGGGATTTAGGTAATTATATAGAAATTGATAATGCGCAAATCGTGAATGGGTTACAAACATCTGAAACAATATTTCATTATTTTTCTAATTATGATGTTAGAAACATTGATAGAAATATTCTAGTGAAAGTCATCTCGGAAACATCAAATGAAATCGGAGACTCAATTATTAAAGCGACAAACAACCAAACAGCAGTTTCTGTTGCTACTCTACATGCCACAGACAAAATACATCGTGATATTGAAGATGTAATGCTAAAAAACGATTTGTTTTATGAAAGACGAATTAATTACTATTACAATCAAGGAAAAGAACTCAATTCAATATTTTCACCTTTATATTTAGCATCAGGCTACCTTGCTCTAGTATTAAAGGATCCATTGGGTGCCAGAACATTAAAAGAAAAATTCATGAACAACCCATTTATTTATCGTAAGATATACGATGAAAGAGATTCATTAAATATTTGGCCAAAAATAGCCGTTATTTTAAGAAAAACTGATAATTTTATAGAGAAAAAAAGACTGAAAAAAGGATTTAAATCTTATGAAGGGTTTTTAAAAGGTACTAGATATATAATTTCGTTAATAGCTGTTAGCAGTCAGTTAGGAGATTTTAATTTTTCATCAAAGGCACTAATAAGTTTTAATACCAATAAGTTAACGGATAAGTTGTATATTGATATTTGGAATTTAGTAGCAGAGGGTGAAAAGAAAGAATTTGATAAAAGCACGTGGAGAAAGAAAGCGTTTTTGGATGTATGCTTGAGTAAAGCGGCACAAATTTATGCTATTAAGAATCTCAATTCAGTGACTCGTCGAAATCAGATAACTGCATTGATAATGAAAGATACAGATGAAATGGATGATAAACTAATAAATTTAATTGATTCTGAGCTTCCAGAACAGCCATGGAAACCAGGCATCCATAGAATACTAGCAAAAAAAATAAATATATATCCGCAAAAAGTATCAGATATTATATCATACTTAATTTTTACTGGCAGAAGACTAGTTCAGAAAGATGGTATTGTTTACGATGTAAATGGAAATATTCTTCTGATTGACGAAGAAAGAGTAGATAAAGATACTCTTAAACTTAAAGAAACGAGACCAGTACAAGAAAAAAAATGAATACACAAAACATAAAAAATGCCCGCTTATTGACTGACGGAAACAACTTCGTAACAAGATATTAAAAGAACAAATAGGAATAAGGATAATATAAAGTGCAAAAAGGTATAGTAACTAAAGGAATTTCAGGAATGTTTTCCGTTTTGATAGACGGAAAAATTATACAGTGTTTTGCACGAAGAAAATTAAAAGATGATAATATCGTTTTGGCGGGGGATATAGTGGATGTTGATATTGATAATTGCGTTATAGAAAATATAAAACCTCGCAAAAATAAACTTATAAGGCCGCCTATAGCCAATATTGACAGGATTATTATAGTTATCTCATGTGTTCCGGAAGCAGACTTTTATCTTACTGACAAGTTGCTTATTGCTGCTAGGCTTAACAATATTGAGCCTATATTATGTTTTAATAAAATAGACATAAAAAACGATTTGGTTAATGAAATAGAGCAGCAATATTTAAGAGCTGGAATAAGATTTTTAAAAGTGTCTGCAAAATCAGGATATAATATTGACAAGCTCATTGAAATAATGCATGGAGGGCTTAATTGCTTTGCAGGACAATCAGCTGTTGGAAAATCAAGTTTGATTAATGCAATTTTGGGGTGCAATTATTCTGAAATAGGAGATTTGAGCGCAAAGATTTCCAGAGGAAAAAACACTACAAGGCATACAGAAATTATTGCTGTTGATGACTTTTTTGTAGCCGATACTCCAGGTTTTAGCTTGTTAAAACTTGATAATCTGAAGTATAATCAATTAAAAGACTATTTTGATGAGTTTATTCCTTATCAAAATGATTGCAAATTCTCAAGCTGCAATCATATTCAAGAGCCTGATTGTGCAGTAATTGATGCAGTTAACAATGGCAAAATTGCTTTTGAACGTCATAAAAGATATATAGAAATTTATTCCGAACTAAAAAAAGAACAAAGCTATAATTAACAATAAAGAGGATGAAAATTGAACAGAAGAGAACTTACATATAAAAATATTCAAATTGCGCCGTCATTGCTTTCGGCTGATTTTGCCAATATGGTAAGAGATATAAAAGAACTTGAAAATGCCGGAGCGGATTTGCTGCATTGTGATGTAATGGACGGTGTTTTTGTTCCTAATATTACTTTTGGTATAAAAATGATAGAAGATATAAGAAAAATAACCAATTTAAGGCTTGATGCTCATCTTATGATTGTTGAACCTGAAAAGTATATAGAAAGATTTGCAAAAGCGGGTGCTGATATAATTACAGTACATATAGAAGCTGTAAAGAATGCAAAGCAAGCCATAAAGCAAATAAAAGATTGCGGGGCTTTGGGCGGCATAGTATTAAATCCTGAAACTGAAATACATGCCATTAAAGAAGTCTTGCCTTATTGTGATATGGTCCTTGTTATGAGTGTTCATCCAGGTTTCGGCGGACAAAAATTTATTGAAAGCTCTTTACAAAAATTAAAAGATATAAAAGCAATGATAAAAGCTTTGGATAAAGATATTGATTTGGAGATTGACGGCGGAATAAATTTTGATAATGTTGACCAAGTTATAGATGCAGGAGCTAATATCATCGTAGCCGGTAATACCGTATTTAGCGCCAAAGACAAAAAAAATGCAATTAATAGATTGCGTGGAAATAAAATTATTTAGATTTTTGTGACCCATTATGGTTTTGATGCATATATAGAATAGTGCAGTTTAGATTTATTAAATTTGCAAAATTTGGAGGACTATATGAAAATTATATGTATCAAACCGCCCAAAGTATTAAGAGGAATATTAAGACTGCTATTTAGAAAACGGCTTAATTGATTTTATGGAAAAATACCAAAGACTTAGTCAAGACTTTTATTTGCAAGATACGCTTACCGTTGCAAAGCAATTATTAGGTAAACGCTTTGTACGAAGAATCGGAGATAAAATATTATCGGGCATGATTGTTGAGACTGAAGCGTATATAGCTGCTATTGACGAAGCGGCTCATGCCCATAAAGGTAAGACTAATCGTAATAAAATTATGTGGGAAAGCGGCGGTAGATTATATGTCTATCAAATTTATGGAATGTATTTTTGCATGAACATAATAACTGAAAACAAAGATGTACCTGCAGGTGTTTTGATTAGAGCAATACAACCCTTAGAAAATATTGAGGTCATGGGAGATTTAAGACATATTGACATAAACGATAAGACCAAAAGATTTTATCTTACATCAGGACCAGGTAGGGTATGTCAAGCATTTGGTATTAATAAAAACGATTATGGGACAAACTTGCTTTCAAATGAAAAAATAACCGTCACTCAATATAAGGAATTTTTGCCGTCTGAAATAGTCATTACGCCAAGGATTAATATAGATTATGCACCTATTGCTGCCAACTTTCCATGGCGTTTTTTTGTTAAGGACAACCCTTATGTTTCAAAACATAAAAATAACTCCCGCATTTTTAATAACGAGAGTTAATCCTTATTGTCATTTCAAAAAAGGTTTTAAGCTTTTGCTTCCTGTTTGCGGGAAGTTCTAAGACAGCGAGTGCAAATATATCCCTGCACTTTATTTCCGTTTATTTCAAGATCTGCTTTTAACAGATTGGCATTATATGCGCGTTTTGTTTTGCGGTTTGAATGGCTTACCTTGTTTCCGCTCATTTTTCCTTTGCCGCATACAGAGCAAACTCTAGACATTATATAATTCCTCCGAATTCAAAATTCAACTCATATATATTAGCATTGTTTTTTTTATTTTGCAAGCAAACCGATATGTGTTAATAAAATCATTTGAAATCTTTTATTGCAATGTTATCGACTATTTAAAAATTTAATCGTTTATAATATAAAAAACAATCACAAATTTATAACATTTTATTAAATAATACCTTATCTTGGTTTAAATAATTGAAAATTGATTTATGATATAGTATAATGGTCTACATAAAAGAGTATGCTTATATTGGCAAAAGAGGTAACATGTCCGTTCATACTACAAACGCTTATGGCAAAATTTCTATAACTGAAGAAGCTATAGCACAAGTAGCCGGATATACTGCACTCGATTGCTATGGTATAGTTGATTTAGTGTCAAAAAGGCTGTCTGATAATATAGCAGAACTCTTTAAAAGGCACTCTGTGAGCAAGGGTGTCAAGGTTATTACAAATGGCGATAGGATTTTTATAGATTTGTTTGTTATGCTCAAATATGGCGTATCAATAGAAGCTGTAGCCGAATCTATAAAAAAATCCGTAAAGTACCAAGTAGAAAAATTTACGGGGATGGTAGTTGATTCTCTCAATGTTAATGTTGTAGGAATCAAGGTCTAGAATTTTGATGTGTTACAAGTCATATAATTGTAATAGCCAATTGTTTTTATTATTTATTTTATCCATATCAGGAGGGGATAATGTCAAAAAATATTAACGGTGCAACGCTTAGAAAGTTTATTTTAAGCAGTGCTAGGCTGTTGGACCAAAATAAGAGCTATGTGGATTCATTGAATGTCTTTCCTGTGCCGGACGGCGATACCGGAACAAATATGTCATTAACAATGCTATCTGCATCAAAAGAAATTGAAAATTGCCCTAACAATAACATTATTGATTTGTCAAATGCGCTTTCAAAAGGTGCTTTACGTGGTGCTAGAGGAAATTCAGGCGTAATTTTGTCCCAAATATTTAAAGGGATTTCATCAATCTTTGTTCAAGAGAATGAAGACATAACACCCAAAATATTTGCAAAAGCGTTAAAAGAAGGGTCAGATGTAGCATATAAAGCAGTTACTAAGCCAAAAGAGGGTACAATACTTACAGTTATTAGAGGTGTTGCTGAACATGCTCTTTCAATTACCAAAAAGTCAATTAATATGGAAGATTTTTTGAAGTCAATTATTGATTTTGGTGAACAAGTCTTACTTCAAACACCCGAAATGTTGCCTGTTTTGAAAAAAGCAGGTGTTGTTGATGCGGGCGGACGTGGATTACTTATTATTCTTACAGGTTTTTATAATGTTGTTACCAATACCGAATCGCCTGAAATCTTAGAATTTAATGACAGAATCTCTGATAAACCTCTTAACAACTATATGCAGTTTCATGCAGATTTAGACAATCTTGAAGATATAGAATTTGCATATTGTACAGAATTTTTTATTATCAACCTTTACAAAAAGACTACAGAAGCAGATATAGACAGATTCCGTGAAAAGCTTATGACCATAGGCGACTGTGTTTTGGTTATAGGGGATTTGTCTTTGGTTAAAGTCCATGTTCATACCAATAGTCCCGGAACTGCTTTACAAAGCGCTTTGGAACTTGGCGAATTAGACAAACTTAAAGTTGAAAATATGCTTGAGCAAAACCGTGCTTTGAGGCAATCTCAAGAAGAGCTAAAGTCTATTGGCATGGTAAGTGTTTGTGCAGGAGAAGGTTTGTCTAACATATTCAAAGACCTTATGGTTGATTATATTATTGAAGGCGGTCAGACTATGAATCCCAGTGCGGATGATATAGCTCAAGCTGCTGATAAGGTAATGGCTCAAAATGTCTTTATTTTCCCTAACAACAAGAACATAATCTTAGCAGCTGAACAAGCCAAAGAAATCAGCAAACGCAATTTGGTTATTATACCTACAGTCAATATACCTCAAGGAATAGCTTGTGCATTAAGTTTCAATCCAGAAGCAGACTTGGCAGAAAATAATGAAAGCATGCTTGAATCTTTAGAGGCTGTAAAGGCAGGTCAGGTAACTTATGCAGTAAGAAGCACGACTTTGAGCGACGATATGCAGCTTAATCAGGGCGATATTATCGGTATCGACAGTAAAGATATTGTTGCAAAAGGTCAGGATGTCAGTGCTGTTACCAAAGAATTAATTGAAAAAATGATGGATAAAAATGTTTCCAACATTACTCTGTATTTTGGAAGTGATGTTCAAGAAGATGATGCTGCAAGTGTTGTAGACGAATTAAGCAAAAAATACCCCAAATGTGATGTAGATTATCATTTTGGCGGTCAGCCGTTATATTATTATATAATTGCTTTGGAATAATATTATTGTAATTTTATAGACTTATAATCTTAAAGGCTCGTGCAATGCACGAGCCTTTTTTGTATAAGAAAACCCCACGTTAGACGT
>CALAYY010000164.1 GCA_937895465.1 uncultured Clostridia bacterium
TAAAAAAACTAATCTTCTTTTCAATCTAACTCTTCTCTTCTATGCAGTTGTCAATGTGCGATTGATGTGCTATATTTTAAGATAAAAAAAAGGCAAAGCATTAACAGCAATATTATTCGGGCACTAAAAACAAGCCTACTATTAAACACTTTTGCCAGCGGTATTTCTCATGCGAAATACATAACACATTCATTCATCTGCTATCTACTGGATAGCTTTATTAATATATCAGATTATTATACGCTTGTCAACAACTTTTTTGAAATTTTTTTAACAAAATTTTCAAGCTGTATTATGTGCTAAACTATATTACAGTATATTAATATATATTGATTTTTGTCTCATGTTAGATGTTTATCAGATACACTTTAGTAATCATGATAATATTCAAATCCCCCATAATATTCAATATCAAATATTACGCTATCTTTATAGGTAAAAACATACTGCATCTTAATGCTAATATTTTCATTGATTATTCTGGTCATTTCGCCGTTTAAAGGCGCTTTAAGGCTAAAAGCATTTTCTTCTAGCCTTATTGCCGTTATAGTATAATCACCTTGTCTGATTTTTGCACCATTATCTGAAAAATCAATAATCTTTGCACCTTTATATGTCGCCAATCTATATTCTCTGTTATTATAAAAAATCGAACAAATGCAACCTAAGAAATTTGCTTTCAGATAAGGAATATAGGCGATTGACAGCATAATTGAAAAGTTTTGTTCTTCATCAACTTTGGAGCAGTGTGTCCAAAGGTATTGTTTTGGAAAAGAAATGCCACTGTCGCTTTCTAAATATCCTATTGCTTTATCAAGCACCCTTTTATTTCCGTCATATTCTATATAACCTTGTGCCTCACTATATATAAAATAAACCTTATGTCTGCATTCCATAAATGGTGCAAATTTAAATATCCCCATAATATCGTTTCTTAAAAACTTGGGCTGACTGAAAACAATTTCTGCCTTTATCCTTGTACCTTGTTGAACATAATCAAAAGAAAGTTTATTTAGATCAAAAACATTATTATCTATTTGGATATTAAGAGGTTTTCTAAGTTTGAATTGATTACTCTTGAACTCAAAGCTTCTGCTATGATAATTGTCAATAAATTGAACAAAAACTGATTTTTTTCCGTATTTATCAATATGATAAGACGGAATAAATGCAGCGCATAATCCTTGTCACTAATTTTAAAATACCAACCCTTAAAAAATCCTTTTCTTGATTTGACAACGATATTACTCATAGATGCTATTTTGCCCCAAACCAAACCTTGCCATACTTTTTTAAAGGATTTTTTAATTCTGCAATATTTTTATAATTAGTTTATTTTCTTATACGAACAATCTTGCTAAATTGGCAAATATCATACAAGCAGCAATACCTATAACGGTAGGGATTAAAAAAGCTGCTGCCGTCCATTTCCAGCTTTGGCTTTCCTTTTTTATGGTAAGGCATGTTGTACTGCAAGGCCAATGCATAAGTGAAAACAACATAGTGCTTATTGCTGTTATCCATGTCCAACCGTTATTGACAAGAAGTGCTTTTAGCTCAATAAGACTTTCAAACTGTATGATGTTGCCTGCCGACATGTATGCCATTATTGTTATAGGAATAACAATCTCGTTGGCTGGAAAACCCAATATAAACGCAAGAAGTATAACGCCGTCAAGCCCCATAAGTGCGGCAAAAGGGTCTAAAAAATCAGAACAATATGTAAGTAACGTAACATTGTTTATCGATATATTAGCCATTGCCCAAATCAAAAGTCCTGCAGGTATTGCAACTATAACCGCTCTGCCCAAAACAAACAGCGTTCTGTCAAATATTGAGCGAATTATTACTTTGCCTATCTGCGGTTTTCTATAAGGCGGAAGCTCCAAAGTAAAGGATGAAGGCACACCTTTTAGAAATGTTTTGGATAAAAATTTTGACACAGCAAAGGTCATTATTATTCCCAATATAATTACTAAGGTTAGAATAAGAGCGGAAAATACTGAGCCCAAGAAGCCTACTGCCAAACTTCCTACAAAAAACATAGAGATTATTGCAATCAAAGTAGGAAACCTTCCGTTGCATGGAACAAAATTATTAGTAATAATTGCTATAAGACGCTCACGAGGCGAATCTATTATTCTGCATCCAATTACGCCTGCAGCGTTGCAGCCAAAGCCCATGCACATTGTAAGTGCCTGTTTGCCGCAAGCTGAGCATTTTTTAAAATACTTGTCAAGGTTAAATGCTATTCTGGGCAAATAACCCAAATCTTCCAAAAGAGTGAATAACGGAAAAAATATCGCCATAGGCGGCAGCATAACCGAAACAATCCAAGCAAGCACCCTGTATGCACCTAAAACCAGCATATCATGCAGCCATATAGGCGCACCTATGTTCATAAAAAAATCTGTCAGTCTATCCTGAATCCAAAATAACCCATCAGCCAAAAGCTGAGAGGGATAATTGGCACCTATTATAGTCAGCCAAAAAACAACGGCTAAAAGTCCTATCATTATAGGTATTCCAGTCCATTTGCCTGTGACTATCTTATCTATTTTTTTGTCTTTTTCATTATAATTGATTTTATTATACTTAACCGTATCAGAGCATATTGTTTCGGCGGTATGTATTATATCAGAAACTATATAATCGCATAACACATCTAAAGCTATGCCGTTTTCTTTAAGATAATTATGAGCTTGCTTGATTTTTTGCTTTAGGTCATTATCGTCATTGATATCATATCCCAAATAATCGTTAAGGGCATTTATGAGCTTTTCATCATAATCCAGAAGTTTTAGACAAAGCCATTCTGTTTTTATATTGGCTATTTGTTTTTGAATAACGGCAGGTTTTATTATATTGACAGCATTTTGAATATGTTGACTATAATTTATCTTAACAGGATTTTTTATTGCTTTGTTATCTATAAGTGCATCCAAATTATTAAGAAGCGCATCAAGGCTTTTTTTCTTTCTTGCTGTTGTCCCTACTACCATAACACCAAGCTTTTTTGATAAAAGCTCCAAATCAATTGATATATGTTTCTTTTTTGCTTCATCTATCAAATTGACACACACAATAACATTATCCGTAATTTCTATTGTCTGAAGCACAAGATTAAGATTGCGCTCTAAGCATGTGGCGTCACACACCACAATTACTGCATCAGTATCCCCAAAACATATAAAATTCCTTGCCACCTCTTCTTCAGCAGAGTGCGCCATAAGCGAATATGTTCCCGGAAGGTCAACCATCAGATAATTTTTTTGCTTGTAACTGCAATAGCCCTGAGCTTTGGTAACTGTTTTGCCTGGCCAATTGCCTGTATGCTGATTCATGCCAGTGAGATTATTAAAAACTGTACTCTTGCCGACATTTGGGTTGCCGGCAAGAGCTATTACTTTATCTTCCTCGTCTCTTTTTTTGATTTTGAGTCCGTTATCAATCGCCTTAACACCAGTGGATTTGGCTGTTAATCCCATCAATACACCTCTTATTTGATTATGCTAAATACATAATATTTTTGACGAATCCTCTGAACGCAGAGCAATCACCGCTCCCCTGATAAGAAAAGCTATAGGATCACCTGACGGACTTTTTAGTAAACACTCTACTTCAGTCCCTTCTATAAGCCCGATATCCTGCAACCTTCTTCTTATATTTCCTTTTAAAAGCAATGTAATAATCCTTACTTTCTGTCCTGTTCTCAAATCATTGAGCGTCT
Source organism: uncultured Clostridia bacterium (assembly GCA_937895465.1). GTDB lineage: Bacteria > Bacillota > Clostridia > Christensenellales > DUVY01 > DUVY01. The sequence goes on from CALAYY010000164.1 coordinate 3,731, forward strand.
TTTGTATAAACATAATTAATCTTACCTCTTAATATATTAGGATAAAGAAACATTGTTTCCTTATCCTATTTATATGGGGACAAAAAAGTTTAGTTGCAAGATTAATTAGTTTTTTTAAAAAAGGCGTTTATGGAAAAAGATACTGATTTTTATACTTTAAAAGGTTATCAGCTTAACGAAAATATTATTATTACATATTCAATGGAAGATTACCTTGAAATGATATGCCGACATATAAAAGAAAATGATTATGTAAGAATATCTGAGCTTGCTCAAATGCTGCATGTTAAACCAAGCTCAGCTTCTAAGATGGTAAACAATCTAAAAATGACAGGTCTTGTGGATTATGAAAAATACGGCTATATAAAGCCGACAGAAAAAGGTCTTGAATATGGTAATTATCTATTATATCGGCATGAAACATTAAATGAGTTTCTATGTCTTGTTAATAATACTGACGACGAAACTGAGTTGGTTGAAAAAATTGAGCATTATCTGGATAAACGCACTGTATTTAACATATACAAATTAACAAACCAATTAAAAAAGTAACATTCTTTGAAAAAGTTTATAATCTAATAATATTTTATAATGTTACACCGTTTTTCCATATAGCTATTTCACGGTAACCGTTAATTTCATTTTTTGTATTCTGACCTTGAGCGGTCATTAAAATCATATCAATAAGCTCTAAACACAAAGTTTCAAAACTTTCTTCATTTAAAACTCTGCCTGCATCAAAATCAATCCAATTAGGCTTAGCATTGAAAAGTTGAGAATTAGTAGAAATTTTTATAGTGGGTACGGGCGCACCCAACGGAGTGCCTCTTCCTGTAGTAAACAAAATAATATGCGCACCTGAAACAGTTAATGCAGTTTGAGCTACAATATCGTTGCCAGGCCCTTCCAAAAGATTAAGCCCTTTTTGGCTCAAAACATCGCCGTAAGGCAAAACCGCATTGATTGTTGCTTTACCGCCCTTTTGTATACATCCTAAGGATTTTTCTTCAAGAGTGGTTATGCCGCCTTCTTTATTGCCTGGAGAAGGATTCTTTTCAACACTTTCGCCGTGAGATATAAAATAATCCTTAAAGTTATTGACCATATTAATTATATCGTTTTTGACATAATCGTTTTTGCTGCGTTCCATCAAAATATGTTCTGCTCCAAACATTTCAGGCACTTCGGTCATGATAACGCCTGCGCCCAAACTGCTTAAAACATCGCATACTTTTCCCACCAGAGGATTGGCAGTTATGCCTGATAATGCATCCGAACCGCCGCATTTTAATCCAATATTAAGTTTTGAAATATCAGCATCCTGTCTTACATCTTTATAACATATATCAACAAGTTCTTTTATTATTTGAACGCCCTGCGTGATTTCATCGCCGCTATCTTGTGCCAATAAAAACCTAACACGAGTATCGTCATAAGCTCCTAAGACCTTTTTAAACTCATTTAGATTGTTATTTTCACATCCCAAAGAAACAATCAAAACTCCTCCTGCATTGGGATGGTGAGCAAGTCCGCTAAGAATTTTTTGGGTATTAACCATGTCATCGCCCAATTGAGAACATCCATACGGATGCTTAAATACAAAAACATCTTGTTTACCTGTCTCAATTATAGCTTTTTGGGCAATGGCTTGACATACTTCGTTAACGCATCCAACTGTCGGCAAAACAAATATCTCATTGCGAATTCCAACTTCGCCATTAGAACGCAAATATCCCTTAAAGGTGCGTTTGCCGTTATAATTATCCATATTGGATTTTGCATGCTTTAATTTAATATCATATTCTTTAACACTTTTAAGCATAGACTTCATATTGTGCGAATGCACTACACATCCTGCTTTGATGTTTTGTGTGGCTATTCCTATAGGAAAACCGTATTTGATTATCGTTTCACCCTTATTAATATCCTTAAGTGCTACCTTAAAGTTTTTATTAATGTTTTCGGCTGCATGGACTTCATCTTTATTTAATTTTAACTCTTCCCCTGCATTAATATCAGATAAAGCAACTGCAACATTATCCTTTTTGTCTATTCTTATAAGCTTGTCTTTCATCAAATAATCTCCTCAATTGCCTGCCTTACTCCGCCTTGCCTTATTAAACCTAAAAACCGTGTTACCAGGTCAGCAAGACCATTAACTGCTGTGAGTTTTTCGCCCCAAAATAGCTGTTCATCCAAAACAGCTGTTACCGTCTTGTTGATATCATCCTTACATTTTTCCTTAATAGCAAAAAATACATCAACATATTGTTTCTCATCATTAACAAAGCTTCCCAATCCCGTCATATAGAATTGTATCAAGGCAGCTAAAGAAAAACTTAAAGCCTTAGGTGCTGTTTTGAACTTGTGAGCATAATCCTTAATAGACGGCAAAACTCTGCTTTTAAATTTTGATATTGAATTAAGTGCAATGCTAAGAAGTTTATGATTAAGATAAGGATTGAGAAATCTTTCGATAACATCTAGAGCGTATTTTTCTAGTCCTTCGCCTTGCATTGCAGGGATAATTTCCTCAAAAAGACCCTTTTGTATATATTGTTCAAAGAGTCTGTCTTTTACCATATGCTCTACAGTATCAAGACCGCTAAGATGTCCAGCTAGAACGCTCATGGTATGAGCGCCGTTAAGTATCCTGACCTTTCTGGTTCGGTAAAAATCAAGGTCTTTTGTTATGATAACATCAAGATTGCTTTTATCAAGCGGCAAGCGTTTACTTAGACTGCTGTCAGCCTCAATTGCCCATAGAAAAAACGGCTCACATACATCTAAAAGTTTGTCTTCATACCCCAAAGACTTACAAATCTCTGATGCCTCATTTTTTGGATAGCCTGAAACAATCCTATCAACCAAAGTGTTTGCAAACAAATTAGCGTTATTAAGCCAAGCCTTAAAGTCTTTTCCCAAATTCCATTCATCGGCATATCTTAATACAATAGATTTTAACATATCTGCGTTTTTATCAATAAGCTCACAAGGCAAAATAACAAGCCCCTTGTCCATTGCTCCTTTAAAATGCAAAAATCTTTTATGTAAAAAGTCTGTAAGCTTAGCAGGAAAATTTTCATGTATCTTTTTTTCTATGTTCTCGTTTTCCGAATAACATATTCCAAATTCTGTCGTATTGGATATTATTAGTTGAAGGTCAGGGTTTTTGGCTGTTTCAAGATATGCTTTATAATCTGTATATGGATTAATACATCTGTTGACTATATTAATAAGCGTGGTACGGTCAATTACTTTTCCGTTTTCCATTCCCCTTTCAATTACATGATACAGCCCTTGTTGATTATTAATAAGTTCAGCAGTACCTTGAGTTGTTCCTTGCAATACAACAATGCCGCCGTCAAATACTCCTGCGTCATTGAGCTTTTGTATCAAAAATGCCGCAAATGCTCTCAAAAAATTACCTTCCCCAAACATTAGCACTTTTTCTTTTCGCATGGAGCTATCCACATTAACACGATTTAACTCTTTCATAATTCCCTCTATAAATATATATTAATATTATATGTAACCGCTTTCATAAATTATCTTAGCATAACATAAAGGCAAAGTCAATAAAAACAAATGACAAATCGATGGTTTTTGTAGTTTAAAACAAACTCTGATAACAGCTTTAAACTTGACATAAAAGAACTTTATTATGTTATTATATTGGCATAACAAAATATAAAGTCTTAAGAATTGACTTTATGGGGTTAAAATGACTATTTATGATATTGCAAAGATGGCAGGAGTATCAATAACAACTGTTTCAAGGGTTATTAATAATTCGGGCTATGTAAATAAGGACACCAAAAATAGAGTATTAGAAGTCATAAAAAAGAGCAATTATACACCAAGCAAAACGGCTCAGGTGCTTTCAGCGGGATCAACATTTCGGCTTATAGGAATAGTCTGCTACAACATAGAAGATTTGTACTATGCTAAGGCAGTTGCAGTGCTAGAAAGAGAACTAAGAAAATATGGTTATGACATTATATTGAGTTGTACTGGTGAAAGTCTTAAAGTACGCCAAAATTCGGTAAATATGCTTATATCCAAAAATGTTGATGCAATTATATTTATAGGCTCTGTTTTTGTGGGTGCTACAGAAGATGCGATTTTGAACGCAGCCAAACGCCTGCCCGTTTTTATAATTAATGCTGTTGTAGAAGGCAAGAATATTTTTTGTGCATTTTGTGATGAGCAAGAGGCATTAAAGCATTGCGTTATTAAAGCGTATAATAAGGGACGAAAAGATATATTATTTATGTACGATTTAGATACCTATGGCAGTCAAAAGAAATTGGAAGGATATAAAACAGGGATATTACAGTGCGGAAAAAAAATAAATGAAGAGTATATAATAAAATGCAGTCCTGGTGTTGAAGCTGCATCTAACGCTTTTTTAAATGCATATAAAAACACACCCATTGACACGGTAATATGTTCTAACGATGTAACTGCTGCAGGTGTAATAAATGCAGCTAATAAAAATAAAATACCAATACCCCAGAAGGTAGCCGTTATTGGATATAATAATTCTATGATTGCCACAAGTATTTACCCAGCTATGACTAGCCTTGAAAACAATGTGGAAAAACTTTCAGTCTTTACGGCAGAAAATATCAACCGCTATTTTAACGGCGAAAAAGCCATAAAAAAATACTGTATTGATTTTGAGCTTATTATAAGAGAAACATTTCTTTAAAGTATTGGTAAATTTTATATAAAAAAAGAGCCGAAGCTCTTTTTTTATATCCGTACTTTTTGACTTTAATAATTGCCCTCTGCAGCATCAGCAATTGCCTTAGTTTCATGTACCGTACATCTTGGATGTTGAGGCGGTGCATAAATTGAATAAAGCTTAATAGGACTGTTGCCCGTATTAATTAGATTGTGATATGTACCGGCAGGAACAAAAATAGCATATCCACTTTGAACATTGGATTGATAATTGAGCTTGTTGG
>CALAYY010000165.1 GCA_937895465.1 uncultured Clostridia bacterium
GGCAATCAGATAAAGATATTGTTCATAGTGGTCAAACACTATGAGATTGTCAATAAACATCAGCTTAATATCGGGCAGATCATCTATTTTGGGAGAATGGAACTTTATAGCATTGTCAAAATATTTGGCACTTTCATAGCCAAAATATCCAACGGCTCCGCCTGTAAAGACAGGCAGTCCCTCAATGCACGGTGAATTGTATCTGTCAAACAAGCTTTTCAGATATTCAATTGCGTTATCAAAAACGCATTTTTTTTCGCCATTTTCAAATTCTATAAGCTTGCCGTCGTTTATTTCTATAATTAAGTTTGGACTTAGCCCCAAAAAAGAATATCTTGACCACCTTTTTTCTTTGACACTTTCAAAAAGGTAATAGTCATTACTCTGTTTGGCTATTTTTTGCAACAACAAAACAGGGGTATGAAAATCCGCATAAATTTTTCTAAAAATTGGAACTTTGCCAAAACTTCGGCAATAATCAAAAATCTCTTGCCTTTGCACTAAACTAATCTCCTCTACACTATAACTAAACTAATTCTAAACTAAACTATGTTATTATTATATGCTCCAGAATACCTATTGTCAACATTTTTTATGTATTTATCTTATTTATTACAACTCCAAGCGGACTTATAATATCTTTTACGGTATTTATGTGCTTTAATAAATAATTATTAATTTCATAAACTGTTAGACTATTGCTAAATTCATTGACGGCTATCAAAAACTTATTATCAGGCGAAACAAAAAAATCTCTAGGCCAGTTGCCAAAACTGCTTATTTTTTGATAGGGAATAAGAGTTTGGTCTTGCACTAAAAATGTCTGCAAATCATTGCCGCCACGGTTACTGATTATCAGCAGTTTATCGTCTATCAGTCTTATAGCCGCACCAAAATTCTCTACGCCCTTTTCTATATCACACATAACGGTAGAAATATATTGCAATTGCCCTTCCAAGATTTTGAAAATACTGATACTTGTTACAAGTTCATTAATTGTATAAAGCAGTTTTTTGCTATTAGAAATTATAAAATGCCTAACTCCAAAGCCGTCAGGCACTTTTGCGCTTGCAATAAGATTGAGGTTAAGGTCATACATAAAAACAGTGTCAAGCCCCAAATCAGCAGCAAAAACATATTTTCGGTCAAAAACCTCTACAAAATGAACATGCGGCTTTTCCTGCCTTTTGACATCTTTGCCTTTTCCGTTATGAATAACCAGCTTGTCAGGCAATTTTATAACACTTCCAGAACGGTAGTTAGCACAATAAATATCTTGAACGTTAAAGGCAATATGACAGCCTACTTGTCCTTTAGTTGAAATAATTTTACTAGGATTAATAAGGCTTCCATTTTTTGCTATATCAAAACTAATAATACCGCTATTGTCATTGTCAGAAAAAGGCTGTCTTAGTACGGCATACATTTTGCCTTGATGCTGTTTGATATACATAGGGCGATCAAGTTCAGTTCTTTCTTTTAGTTCCATTTTGCCGTCAATATTAAGTGCATACCTATATATCCCGCCCCTTTTATCACACGAAGCTATATAAACATTATAAAAACAGTCTATCATCTCTTATCCCCCTTATACATAATATGGTTATATTTTATAAGACAAGAGAACTAATTACAAGTTGTTTTAACTTTTTGTATAGCAATCTTTTAGAAAAGCTTGATTACTCGCAAAAAAAAAGGAATAAGATTATATCTCTTATCCCTAATTTATTGATTGTTTTTTTTCAGAAAAGCTATATAAGCTGTCTGTCAACCCCTACTGCCCTTAAGAAAGCTCTTGCTATTATCATACTTCCTATCCATCCAGGATGAATCCTGTCCCACATAATATAAGCAGAATGACGGTATTTGAGATAATCGTCAAATTCTTTTTGAAGGTCAATACATAATAAATTATTTTGTTTGGCAAGCTGTTTAACGATATTGCCATATTCATCCATCATTTTTCTCATGAGGTCCTCTTTGTTAGGCTCCATATAATACGGTGTCATTAAAATCATGCCTTGAACATTATCTTTGGTTAACTCAATCATCTTCTGAAGATTTTGACCGTATTCATCCATAGAAACATGCTTATAAAGGCTGGCAG
>CALAYY010000166.1 GCA_937895465.1 uncultured Clostridia bacterium
GTAAGGTTATGGACAATCGTGGCAAAGGCTGGCAAGAATGGACCAATCTTCCTTTCAATCAGCAGGATGTCGTCAAGGATATTTTGGATACTGCTAAGAAGTATGAAGATTATGACAATGTAGTAGTTTTTGGAATAGGCGGTTCCGCACTAGGTACTATTGCAGTAGCTAATGCACTTTTGCATTTAAGACATAACGAATTGGATAAGAGCGTACGCAAAGCTCCCAGATTGTATGTAGAAGACAATGTTGACCCCGAAAGAATGCAGGCATTATTGGATGTCATTGATGTAAAAAAGACCGTTTTCAATGTCATAACCAAAAGCGGAACGACGAGCGAAACTTTGTCTCAATATATGATTATTTTTAACGTTCTAAAAGAAATGCTGGGCGATGAGGTAAAAGACAACATAATAATAACTACCACAATAGGCAAAGGAACACTGTATGATATAGCTGTTAAAGAAGGATACAAAGTGTTTGGTTTGGGCAGTGGTGTAGGCGGCAGATTTAGCGTACTGTCACCTGTAGGACTTGTTCCGCTTGCCTTAGTAGGTATTGATATTAATTCTTTATTAGAAGGTGCAAGGGAAATGAGCGAAGCATGCTTTTCACCTGAAAATTCAAAAAACCCTGCACTTTGTACCGCATTTTTGCAATATATGTCTATGAGAAAAGGCAAGAATATATCAGTAATGATGCCTTACGCCGACAGCCTGAAGTTTATGTCGGATTTCTATTGTCAGATTTGGGGTGAGTCATTGGGCAAAGCTTCGGATAATAACAATAATATAGTTCATGTAGGTCAAACTCCAGTAAAGGCTTTGGGCGTTACTGATCAGCACAGTCAGATTCAATTGTATACAGAAGGACCTTTTGATAAGGTTGTTACATTCTTAGAGGTAGAAAAATATAGATCCAATGTTACAATTCCGACTGCGGGCGATTATAAAGAAACAGAATTTTTGCAAAACAAGACGTTAAACGAACTTATCAATTATGAGAGAAAAGCCACTGAGTTTGCTTTGACAAAATATAAGAGAGCTAATTTTACAATAACTTTATCTGAAGTCAATGCGCATACAGTAGGCGAATTACTGCAATACTTTATGTATCAGACAGCTTATTGCGGAGCATTGCTGGATATTAACACATATAATCAACCTGGTGTTGAAGAAGGCAAGCAAGCAACTTTTGCTATGATGGGAAGAAAGAACTATGAAAATAAGTTGGATGAAATTAATTCGTTAAAAAAGGATGTCCGTTACATAATTTAATAATAAGCAGACGGAATTATTAATTAAAATACATAGGTCAAAAAGGTTTTCTATTCAAGAAAAGACTATTAATTGTTTTTATAGGATTGGATATGTATTTTGTTGATTTGTTCTTGATGTATATAATATTTTCTTTTCTTGGCTGGGTAATTGAAACAATCTATTGCTCAAGCCTGGAAAAGAGGTTTATTCACAGGGGATTTCTTAACGGTCCAGTTTGTCCGATATACGGAACGGGAGCGTTGGCAGTGGGAATCCCTCTTTCTTATGTAAAAATACATCCAGTACTTGATATCTTTTTGGTTTTTGTTTTGGGATTAGTTATTTGCTCAATTGTAGAATATCTAATAAGTTTGGTTTTAGAAAAAATATTTAAAATGAAATTATCTTCTGTAGTGACT
>CALAYY010000167.1 GCA_937895465.1 uncultured Clostridia bacterium
AAGCCATAATCCAAATGACCATGCAGGCAATAAGGCAGGTCTGCCTGTTAATTGTGTATATTTGTCCATAATCTCTGCATAAGTTGCGCCATAGATTATTACATATTCTAGTTCTTCATCAGAAACTGAAAATTGTGTTTCTTCAACTTTTTCACTGCCTATTTCAAAGGACACCCTGTCAGGTGTATTGACAAAAACACCATATCCTTTGCTACTAAGAAAGAACGGTATGTTTTTGTATGAAATTTTACTTGCTGTGCCGCCGTCTTCGTTCCATATATCAATTGATTGACCGTTTTTTATAAAAGGTGTGAAACGCTCTCCGCCGCCATAAATATACTCGCCCACTCCTAATTCTAGCCCGTTGACCAGATAGCGGGTATGAGTGTTTTTATCAGTCATTACAGATAAGGATTTATCCAAATAGCCTGTAAGCTTTTCACCGTCTGCAAAAAAGGATATGTTAAACGGTCTTTTAGTAGCTTTCATAGTAAGCCTGCCTGAAACAAGCTCAGCACCGTTTTGGGTTGTTTTTGTTGATACCTTCTGCTTTTCCCATACAAATTTGTTAAGTTTATTTTTGCCGCCCTTATAGCCGATTATTTTTATGCTGATACAATCTTCTAACGGCGAATAAGCTTCTAAGGTAAGCTGACCTAAATTAAGTACATTATAACGAAAATCAATATTCTTAAAAGGACAAAACATTTCTAAAGTATTGCTTCTTTGTCTTATATCCCTTATTTCACGCGCATGTTCTGCCATGTATTTTTCTTTTATTCTCCAAAGCCCTTCTGTAAATTTCATACTCTCTCCCAATTAATAGTGTTATTTATGTTATTACATAATTTAATAAAGAGGCAAAAAGAGCTTTTTAACTTTTAAGCTCCGTTTTGCGTACTTATTAAAATTTTATATATCTTTTTTAAAACTATCAATGTTATTAATGCCAAAAATTGCTAATCAATATTGACAAATCCAAATAATGAATATATTATCAATAGTATAATATGATTATAAAGTCAAAAGTCTAAAAAGTATATGTCAATTATTTTAAGTTTAAGCCAAAAATTGCTATTAGAATTTATACCTAAATTTAATATATATATTTTATTTGATATAAGGGGAAAAAGATGAAAGAAGAAATGGTTAATTCGATGTATGAATTGTTAAGGGACAGGGGCAGCGATTTGTACATCCAATATGCCGATTATGACCATTGCGATGTTCATTTTCATCAATGCGTTGAACTGGTTTTGCTAGAAGCAGGTGAGATGATTGTTACAGTCAACGGAAAAAGTCGTTCTTTTAAAAATGGCGAAAAAGGGCTTGCTTTTATAGCCAGCTATGATATTCATCACATTTTGCGCTCATCTGACAGTAAAATTCTTATCTGCATTATCCCTGTGTTTTTTCTCAAAAGCTTTTTTGCGGCGGCTAATGAGCTTAATTATCAAAGTAGTTATATAGAAGATGAAAATGTTATTGAAAAAGTTCATGAGCTTTTGAAAGAATTAATGACTTATAAAGAAAGTAATCTTTTGCTTGTCAAAGGTGTAATTTATACAATATTGGGACTGCTTATTGAAAGTAAGGCGTTAAAAACTGCTGATGTACCTGCACCCAAACAGCTCACTCAAAAGGTTTTGGAATATCTTAATAATAACTTCAAATCAAAAATAACCTTAGAAACTTTGGCAGAAGAATTTAATTATAGCAAATATTATTTTTCTAAGATTTTTAATCAATATTTTGCTTGCAACCTTGCTACCTATATCAATATGCTAAGAGCAACCTATGTAGCAACCCAACTAAACGATGCTTCTACTCAAAACATAGTTGAGCTTGCTTATGAAGCGGGCTTTGACAGTCTTAGGACGTTTTATAGAAGCTTTCATCAGCTTTTTAAGATAAGCCCCAAAAATTTTAAGAAAAATATGTATTATAATAATAAAAAAGAAAAAACTGTTTAGAATATTAAGCTTATTACAAAAATCCTCTCTTTTAAAAAGAGAGGATTTTTAGTTAAAATATCTTTAAAAACTAGTTATCTATTCTTACTCTTTATCGCCAAAAATCCACACACGCCAATTATCCAAGCTAACGATAAGAAATTAATTGAAGAACGGCAGCCGCCTTTACTTGCTTTTTTAAGAGCACTATAGGCAGAATTTAATTCATTAAGTGCGGTATCAACTTCTGATTGCGTTGCGTCTTCGTTATCCAAAACTGTCTTAACCATGTTAAGTTTAGCTATGAATAGATTATACGATGCCTCTGTATAAGTCCCCTTCTCAGTATTCTTGATTTCATCATAACGGGATTGCAAAGCACTCTTATCTACTAAAATCAATCCTTCAAAAGATACGTTAAGCTCATTAAGCGCAGTATTGATTTGCTCTTGATTGGTATTAGAAGCGTCTAGTATTGCTTTTGCAGCAATAAGCTTTGCAGTAAAAGTATTAAAGGAAGAAGTCGTATAATTGCCTTGTTCTAAGTCTTTCAAATCATCATAACGAATTTGTAAAACACTCTTACCTAACAACACAAGGCTTGCATAAGCTCCTTGTAATTCAGCCAAAGCTGTATCAATTTGAACCTGTGTTGCGGCTGTGTTATCAATGACCGTCTTGGCTACATCTAATTTGGCTTTGAAGTTATTATATGAATCAGCGGTATAATGGCTGTTAGGTGCATCTTTGACATCGTCATAATAGTCTGTTAATGCGCCTTTACCTTCAACCGCCAGAGCATCATGTGCGGCTATAAGTTGGTCTAAAGCTAAATTGACCTGTGCCTGCAAAGCATCTATGTCATTTAAAACTGTTTGGGCCGCAGTAAGTTTTTCAACAAAAAGGTTATACGAAGCATCACTAAAATACCCTTTAGAGATATCTTTAACGGCATTATATTTTGACTGTAAAGCTGTTTTATTAGCAGAAACGTTTATTGTAAATGTACAGCTTTTTCCGCTGTCAGACATGGCAGTAATTATAGACGTACCGTTATTTACTCCAATAACATCCATTGCCCCTTTGTTTGAAGAAAGCCTTACCGCCGTATTATCTTTTACTACTGCGACAGATGAATCCGAGGAAACAAACGAAATGACGGAAGTAGAATTCATGGGGTTTTCTACACTTGCCTGTACTCGTTGTGTTTGACCTATAACTATATTAAAGGTATTGCCTTGATATGGCAACATAGTCTTAGCAGGCAAGCCGTCGCTAGAAGGAATAACAAATACTACATCGCTTAGTTCAAATTCTACCGTAATTTTAGTTGGATTATCAATTCCAATAAAACTAGTAGCGTAATTAGCCTCATCTATAGAAATATCATCTGTACTTACCAAGCTGCCATCCCATACATTAATAGGGTCATTAGTGTCAAATATTGAGCCCTTTAAAGCAGACTTAGGGGTATGAGACAAAAGCGTTAACTCTTTTGAAACACCCTCGGCATTACTTACTGTTATCTTATTATATTTGATATTTGCCGAGCTTACAGGACTCTTTGAAGTATTACCGTCTAACACATCACTATCCTTAATAAATATTGCACCGGCTCCATTAATATTAGTACTCATATTTTGAGAGTCTTCTTCCAGATCATAATAAACTGTATATGTACCGTTGCCGTTAACAGTAGCCTTTGGACCGGCTTGTGTAGCAC
>CALAYY010000168.1 GCA_937895465.1 uncultured Clostridia bacterium
CGACGCTCTTCCGATCTAGGCTTTTGATAAAATGGACGATGGTCGTATTGATGCGATGATGAAATTTTTTAAGAGTTTAGGATTTCAAATCATTATGGCAACGCCGCCTGCAAAAATGGAGGTTATTGGTGAAATAATCGAGACTGTATTGTTAGTTCAGCGCATTAACAATTGCAGTATAGTGAGCAAATATGAGATGGGAGCTGACGTCTAATGGATTACTCAAAGAAAATTATAAATAAACTTTTAGATAAATTTGAGGCGAGTAAAAGTTTTATCAGCGCCAACAAAGTTAACCAAAGTTTTAATTTGTATCTTGCTAAAGAGTTTCATGAATATGCAGATGAGAGTAATTATAAAGCTTTTGAAGACATAAACAGAGCGACTGCTGACTTGATCGAAAAAGGGTTAATTTCGTCAAAACTAAAAAAGAACAATACATACGATAAGCTTGTTTTAAAAGTCGAGAATATTGAGAAAGCATATTCATTTGCCGGACGGAAAAACAAACAAGACATTAATAAAAGTTTGAGTGATCTACTAAACAGCTACATAGACAAGGGAGACGCAATTCTTAGTAAGTTTGCGGCAAAGCAAATTGAAAATGTGGAAAAAAATATGCGTCCAAAATACTTTTCGGGAAATCTATCCGAGTATGCTGAAATTTTAGAATGCATTTATAGAATTCAAAAAGTTGAAAAGGAGACTTTTATTAGAGAGTTTTCCATATCTCTGTTCAACAATTCTAAAAAATTTGAACTCATCAAAGAAAAAGTTAGGAATATTCTTTTCGAGTACGGCGAATTTAACGAAAAGGAAACAGTTTTTGAAGAGTTAAATATTTTGAAAAATCCGTCTTACATCTATTTGAAGGGCAATGGAACCATAATGATAGGAGATAATCAATTCAGCACATCATGCTTTGATGGAGGAATTGGGCTAACTTCTTTTGATGTTGCAAAAATTCAAGAAATAAAAATCGAGACAAGCAAAATTATTACCGTTGAAAACCTTACCTCTTTTTATAATTTTTCGGATAACGATTATTTTGTAATCTATTTAGGCGGCTTTCATAATACCCTTAGAAGAAATTTTATCAAGTGTGTTTTTAATTGTAACCCGGATAAGGAATATTATCATTTTGGCGATATAGATGCAGGAGGCTTTTATATCTTAGAACATTTAAAAGCCAAAACTGGAATTGATTTTAAGTCTTTAAACATGGATATACCTACGCTTGTTCGTTATAAGAAATATTGGAGACCCCTTTCAAGCAATGACATAAAAAGGCTTAAGCGATTGCAAGATACTGAACACTCTGAGACTATAGCTTTTATGTTAAAAAATAGTTGCAAATTAGAACAGGAAATAATAGCATTTTAAAACGAAGATAAATAAAAAAAGTAGGAGTAATGGTGCAGATTACAAATGACTTTCAAGCGAGATACGCAGCCGCAGTTTTGAGCAAGCGGCACGCAGTGGGTAAGTTAGAAAAGCTTATACCAGTGTTTTTGCGTTCGGGCTTGGAGGTTTATCCGTATCAAATTGAGGCGGCGGCTTGCGCTCTTATAAATCCTTATGCTAAAGGTTATATTTTGGCGGATGAGGTCGGGCTGGGTAAGGCAGTTGAGGCAGGGCTTATTATCGCACAACGCCACTATGACGGTGCGGACAACATTTGTGTCGTTGTGCCAAAACAGCAGATTGAGCAGTGGCAATATTTATTGATGGAAAAATTCGGACTGTCTGTAAAAGGCATTGGCGAGGCGGCGGAATCTGATAATGAACAAAAATCGGTGCGGCTTACGACTTATGAAGAGGCGGTTGCGGCGGCGGATACTCTAAAAGAAACGGCGTGGGATTTGGTTGTAATTGACGAAGCGCATAGGCTTAGAAAGTTTCGACAGGGCGAGAACAAAACAGCAGAAGCATTGCATTCGGCATTTGATGGACGGAAAAAGATACTCCTTACGGCAACACCCATAATTGGCAATGTTATGGATTTGTGGGGGCTTGTCACTTTTATTGACAAATTTGCTTTTGGTGCGGCAGATGATTTTTATAAGCGTTATTATAAAAAACCCGAAAACTATCCTAAGCTAAAAGAATTGCTATCGCCGTATATATTCCGCACACTCAGGCGGCAGGTTAAAGCCGATGTAAGTTTGCCCGAACGGCTTATTCATACCGAGCAGTATACGCTTAGCAAGCAGGAAAAAGAAATTTATAATGATTTAGAGAAATACCTTGCTAAAACAAAGAAAATTGCATTTCCCGAAATGGACATATATGAACTCACTTTGATGATGACAAAGGCATTCTCATCAAGTCTTGATGCGTTTGAAAAACTGATAACAAATATTCTGTTGCGGTTAGAAAAAATTGGCAGTGATGAGGCAAAAGCGGAAGCACAAGAGTTAACAGCAATTCTGATAAAACTAAGCAATCTTACAGCCACTACTAAGGGCAGTACATTTTTACGAGTTTTACATCAAACAATGCAATCTCTAAAATCTAAGGGTTTGCCGCAAAAGGCGGTTGTGTTCACGGAAAGCAACGAAACTAAGGATTATATTTTAGGAACGAGTATGCTTGGCAACACGCAGTACAATCCGGTTGAATTTAAGGACACAAGCAGCATAGAGGAATTCAAGCAAAAGAAAAACCATGTTTTGGTTTGTACGGATGTTGCAAGCGAGGGGTTCAATGTTGAGTTTGCTAGTGCTGTTTTTAACTTTGACTTGCCGTGGGGCTTGCAAAAGGTAGAGCAGAGAATTGGCAGAGTTCACCGCATAGGGCAGAAAAACGATGTTCTTGTTTTTAACTTTTTGTGTAACGAGATTTTTGCTGATGTTCGTATTTTTGAGCTTGCGTATAGGCGGACGGTAACAACGGCGGATATATTAGGGGCAAGCGATAATTTTATAAGCGTTGGAAATAGCGGCAACCAGGCCATAGCGGATATTGTTGCAACAGGACGGAGCGCAAAAGAGGTAGAGGCGGACTTTGAGGATTTGCAAGCAGAGTTTAGGGATTTGGTGGAAGAAAATAAAAAGGAAGCCACGGACACGCTTTTCAACACTTTTGACGAAAAAGTCGCCGAAAAGACAAAGCACTACGCAGCATTCATAAAAGAAAAGGTCGCCGAAACAAAGGCATTACTTTGGGATTTTTGCAAATACGCAATTAAACCTTACGGAACTGTGGACGAGAGCGACAAGAGTTTATTTGTGAGGAAAAGCCTATTCAAAAGCGGCAACATTCAACAAATGAGCATTTACCTTGACGATGATGGTTCAAGGCCGCGGTCGCAACTTATTACACTTTCTAACCCTGCCATTAAACAGCTTTTAAGTTTTTATACAGGTTTTACACCCATATACGGCGGCGTTACTTTAGAGATAAATAACCGTCGTGGCGAAGGCGGTATGATAGCCTTTTATTCCGTGCAGTTTTTGAGCGACACTCAGACATTAAGTAGAAATATTTTTGTTGGACAAACGACAAAAGGGAAAATACTAACAGATAGTGAGTGCCGTGAACTTGTGGAGAATTCAGTCGGCGCGGTGCTCAAGGACAACAATTACAACGAACATGATTTGAAAGTAATTAACGATTTGTTTAAAGCCGTTCTAACACATCATAAAAGGGATGCTTTAGCGGAATTAGGCGCAGGAATTGCGGTAGAGATAAAGCAGATAAAGCGGCGGACGATAACGGCACTACAACTCGTTGAAAATGAAATTAAGGCAGCAGAAAGCGAAATAAGCCGCCTAAAAGGCATAAGCGGAAGTGAAAGAACAAACAACGCATTTGCCGTTAGCCAAAAAGCGCACAATTTTGCAAACCGTCTTGCGTTGTTAAAACAAAACGAAGTTATAGAAAAAATGCGGCTCAGAAAACAAGAAACAGACGATGTTGCCGTTTTAATCGAAAAGGCAAAATTGTTTACAAGTAAGTATTGTTTGTTTGTGGCAGATTATACAATAAGTAAAATAGGAGCGGATAATGGCGACAAAAAAGAATAAAAATGAAGTAAGCATTAGGAGTAGCGCGGCGGAGTATCTTACATTTGTTGCGTCGATCGGCGAAGAGGGCGTTGAGTTAAGATACGAAAATGAGAACATTTGGCTTACGCAAAAGCTGATGGCAACATTATACGATGTAGATATTTCGACCATAAATCAGCATATAAAAAAGGTTTATGAAGATGGCGAACTTCAAGAGAGTTCAACTATTGGAAAATTCCCAATAGTTCAAACAGAGGGAAATAGGCAAGTGACACGCGATGTTTTGCACTATAATTTGCAAATGATAATTGCCGTAGGTTTTAAGGTAAACAACGAAAAAGCCGTCCGTTTTAGAAAGTGGGCGGGGCAAATTGTCAAAGACTACACAATTCAAGGCTGGGCAATGGATGTTGAGCGAATAAAAAAAGGTCATATGTTTACGGACGAATATTTTGAAAGGCAGCTTCAATATATCCGTGAAATACGGTTAAGCGAAAGGATGTTTTATCAAAAGGTAACCGACATTTATTCCACTGCATTCGATTACGACAAAGCCGCAAAAACCACAAAAGACTTTTTTGCGTTAGTGCAAAATAAACTTCATTTTGCAGTACACCGTCACACGGCTGCCGAAATTATTGTCGAAAGGGCAAACGCAGATAAGCCAAACATGGGGCTAACAAATTGGGAGCAATCACCCTTTGGTAAAATCATAAAAGCCGATGTTATTATTGCAAAAAACTATCTCAATGAACAAGAAATGAACTACTTGGAGAGGATTGTTTCAATTTATTTAGACTTTGCCGAACTTCAAGCAGAACGCAAAATCCCAATGTCTATGGACGATTGGGCAAAACGACTTGACGGTTTTTTAGAGTTTAACGGCAATGAGATTTTAATAGGAACAGGCAAGGTGTCAAAAGAGCAAGCAAAACTTCACGCAGAGAGCGAGTATGAAAAATACCGCATTATTCAAGACAAGCTGTTTCAAAGCGACTTTGATAGAATGCTTGCATTAGAGGAAACAGTAAAAGAAATGCTACCCGGCAAAAAGAAAAAGGACAAAAAGGACGATTAACAGACGGGTTTTGCCGACGAGGGCAAAAACCCATACAAAAACACAAAGGAGCATGAGCATTTATGAAAAAATTAGACGGATTAACAGCCGATATTGTGGCGGAGCGGATAGCGGAACTAAAAACGGTTTTCCCCGAGGTGTACAAGGACGGGAAGATAGACTTTGACGCGCTGCAAAATATTTTGGGAGAGCATATAGAGGACGCACGGGAAAAGTATAGCTTTACTTGGGCGGGCAAGTTGGATTCGATAAAACTGGCACAAAAGCGGAGTAATGGAACGCTTAGACCTTGCAAAGAGGAAAGTGTCAATTTTGATACAACGCAAAACCTTTATATCGAGGGCGACAATTTAGAGGTGCTTAAGCTCTTGTCGGGTAGCTACATGAACAGTGTAAAAATGATATACATAGACCCGCCGTATAATACGGGTAACGATTTTGTGTACGCTGACGACTTTTCGGACGGTATAGAAAATTACAAACGGATAATAGGCGAGACCGCAAAATCTAACGCTGAAACGGCGGGAAGGTATCATACAAATTGGCTCAATATGATGCTGCCGCGCTTGAAGTTAGCACGGGTGCTATTAAAGCAAGACGGCGTGATTTTCATAAGCATAGACGACAATGAACAAGCAAATTTGAAAAAGCTATGTGATGAGGTTTTCGGGGAGTATAACTTTGTGGCGACATTCCCATGGCGGAAAAGGACTGCAAAATCGGACGTGCCGTTCGGAGTTTCGCAAGATTACGAATGGGTTTTGTGCTACGCAAAATCGGACGCATTCGTGGCGAGTTTAGCGGGCGGAACGCGCAAATACTTTGAAACTCCCGACTTTCCGAATAGACCGTGGCGTATACATGATTTGACAAAGCAAACAAGTGCAAGCGAAAGACCTAACAGTTTTTTTGACATGGTAAATCCTAAAACGGATAAAAAATATTCCGCAAACCCGAATCGGACATGGGCAATAACGGTTGATACGTTCGAAAAATACTATGCGGAGGGTAAAATCGTATTCCCCGACGATTATGACTTTTTGAAAATATCACAGCCCGTATTTAGATATTTTAGGGACGACGATATGGCAAAAGCGGGCGAGAGTTTCGGCTTTATTCCAGTAAGTACGAATTTACCGTTCGAGGTGGGTATGTCGCAAGACGGCACAAAGAGCATGACGGAATTATTCGACAATAAGGTGTTCAGTTTTCCAAAGCCTGTGGAACTAATAAAACATTTAATAAAAGCGGTTACCAATTTTGACAAGGACGCAATTATTTTCGATTTTTTCAGTGGTTCAGGCACGACAGCGCACGCAGTTATGCAATTGAACGCAGAGGACGGCGGCAACCGTAAATTCATTTGTATTCAAATTCCCGAACTTACCGATGATAAAAGCGAGGCATATAAAGCAGGCTATAAAAATATTTGCGAAATAGGTAAGGAGCGTATTCGCCGTGCAGTGCAAAAAATTAAAGATGAAGCACCTATGCTGACAGAAAGTCTTGATACAGGCTTTAAAGTATTCAAGCTCGATACATCAAATCTTAAAAAGTGGAACAATGGCTACACACGGGATTATGAGGAATTGGCATTGCGAATAAAAGACTATTATGAATATTTGACCCCCGACCGTGCGCCGCTTGATATGGTGTATGAAATTATGCTCAAATATAGCTTGCCGCTAACCTTGCCCGTAACAGAAGTAGAAACGGCAGGAGTAACAGCCCACATAATCACCCATGAAGGAGACGAAACAGCAGACGCATATAAAGTTCTCGTCTGTTTGGAGGAAAGCCTCACGATAGAGCAAATGGAAGCCCTGTCGGCACTTGGCGCGGGTACGCTATTCTTTGCCGACCGCTGCTTTGCTGACACCAACGCAATGACCAACTGCGACGAAATTCTAAAAAAAGCCGGACAGGAAATGAGGTTGTTTTAATATGATAAAGAAAGCCGTGGAGGGATTTTTCAATCAAATGTATCCAACGCAAGATTACACACCTATATACTTTAAAATCGATGTTTTGGAGAGATATTTTAAAGATCCACGGTTTTTGGTTTGGTACTCAGATTATCGTGGTTCTATTGCACTTAAAGATGAATATGCGCCTGATGACTTAGATGAATACGAGGAGGTAAGGGATTTTGGACTGGCGTATTCTAAGATTGATAAAACAAAAAGAGCAGTGGTTGTATTTGCTATCGACTTAAAAAATATGCCTATAAAAATTCAAGGTTACTGGTCAACATATTGGTTGGATAACCAAGATAAATATTTCCCTAATTCGGGATTTGTTAAAAACCTAATTAAAGGGGAATGGGTGGAGGATATATCGATTTTCTCGGCATTGCTGATGGAGCTACATACAATAAATGAAATGTATAAAGCTATGGGATTACCCCCCATGTTCAAAAAAGAATTCGTTTTTAATGATTTAAGTCAAAACGACCGACCTACAGGGTACCACAGCATTTTACTACCAACGCGAGAAAACTATTATAACTTTGTCAGTACACTGGAAAAAATTACAACGGGAAATATTGATATAGATGCATTTCTATGTCCAACATCCTCAATAAAAGCAACTACAAGGATGCAATTAAATGATGACGGCAAAGAAGTGCCAAAGGGATCGGTGAAAATGCTTAGTGATTGGTTTGCTGCGAATATAGCCGGCAACCCTAAAATACAAAGCGATGTGATAGAACCCTTAAAAAAGCTTGTGAAATTGAGGCAAACACCCGCCCATAAACTCTATAAAAATGATTATGATGAATCAATTTGGAGCGACCAAAATAAACTTATATGCGAGATATATACAGCAATACGAAATATAAGATTGCTACTTGCAAATCATCCACAAGCAAAATTAGTTAAAGTAGATAAAATTCTTTATGAAGGTAGAAATATAAAGATATATTAAATTCGTAATGAATGGAGCAACGAATGAAACTTAAATTTAAAAAACAACAATTTCAAATAGACGCGGTGAACGCGGCGGCGGAGCTGTTTCGTGGGCAGGCAGGGGCACCGTCTGTGTTTTCCGTGAATGCGTTGGATATTACGGAGTTTAGAAATGACGGGACGGAGCTTTTAGGGTACGGCAATGTGCTTAATATAGATAAGCCTCAAATTCAGGCGAATATGAACGCCGTACAGGAGGCGAATTTACTGCCGCTTAGCGATATTGCCGATGATGACGGTAGCCCCGAATACCGCTTCAATATTGAAATGGAAACAGGAACAGGGAAAACATTTGTATATATCAAGACGATTTTTGAGCTGAACAAGCTGTACGGTTTTAACAAATTTGTTGTTTTAGTGCCAAGCGTAGCAATTCGAGAGGGTGTTTATCATAGTTTTAAAATTATGGAGTCGCACTTTAAGCAAGAGTACGACGGCAAGCGGGCGCACTATTTTATATATAATTCCAAGAAACTCAACGAGGTTCGGGACTTTGCCTTGTCATCAACTTTAGAGGTAATGATTGTAACCATTGACGCAATCAATAAGGACGCTAACCTTTTCAATCAAGAGAGCGACCGCATGGATAAGACGGCAAGGGAGTTTATGGCAGAGTGCCGTCCGATACTCATCATTGACGAGCCGCAAAGCATAGACACCACACCAAAAGCACGGGCGGCTATAAAAAACCTTAATCCGCTTTGTGAACTCAGGTACAGTGCAACGCACAAAGAAAAGGTCAACACGATTTACCGTCTTACACCCGTTGACGCGTATGAGAAGAAAATCGTCAAGCAGATTTGCATAGCAAGCGACAGTGTTTCGGGTGGATTTAATAAGCCGTATATAAGGCTTGTAGAAGTCGGTAAGAAAAGCGGCTTTTATGCAAAGGTTGAAGTTGACGTTTGCAATCCCAAAACGGGACTGGTTGAACGAAAGACGGTTACCGTCTCTAGCAATGCGAACCTTAAAGAGGTCGCCGGGCGGGATATTTACGACGGTTATGAAATAGAGGGAATCGACTGCACGCAAGGAGCAGAGAGCATAGAGTTTGCAAACACCGAGTTATTGCCTTTAGGAAAAACTATCGGTGGTGTTGATGAAATCGTTATGAAACGAGAGCAAATTAAAAGCACCATACAAATACATTTAGAAAAAGAGCTTAGATACTTATCCAAAGGCATAAAGGTTTTATCTTTGTTTTTTGTGGACGAAGTAGCAAAGTATAGAGTTTACGACGGTGAGGACACTTGTGGCATTTATGCAAAGATTTTTGAAGAAGAATATTTAAGACTAATTGAACTTCCAAAGTTTGCACCAATACGAGAAAAGTTTCCGCAGTCGGCGGCGGATGTACATAACGGTTATTTTTCAGCCGATAAAAAAGGCATAGTTAAAGATACCAGAGGCGACACTCTTGATGACTATTCTACCTATAACCTCATTATGCGGGAGAAAGAAAAACTGTTGTCTTTTGAAACTCCGCTGCGCTTTATTTTTAGTCACTCAGCACTTAAAGAAGGTTGGGACAATCCGAATGTTTTTCAAATTTGTACTCTTATTGAAAAACATTCGGATTGTCCCAACCTTCT